>JAKFYA010000243.1 GCA_021731095.1 Acidobacteriota bacterium
GTGCAGGGCGACGCCGTGACCGGCACCTTTACGGGGCCGGGCAATTCGTCCGGAAGCGTCTCCGCCTTCGCGAGCGGTGCAGGCAAGACGCCCGTCGTCTATTGCGGCACCTTCGACGGGCCTTCCCAGGGGCGCATCAAGCTGACGCGGCTCGATTCAGTCATCCGCGGGTACGGCACCGATGCCTTCGGCACAGTCGCCGTCAGCGGAACCGTGAACGGCACCACCGTCAGCATGACCTTCGTGCCAGAGCCCGGTCATACCGGTCAGGTGAACGGCACCCTCACCGGCGGACAGATGAGCGGCACCTGGTCGAACACGCTGAAGGAAAGCGGGGCGTGGTCTGCGGGCACGGGCGGGTGCGGGCCGGCGATCTAGCGTGCGCCCAGCCGCGGCCGGGGGGCGGCCTGGGTGCCGCTCTCCGGTCAGTGCGTCATGGCGTAGAGCAGCAGATCCACGCCGATGGCATAGGCCTGCACCGAGAAGGTGCGGAAGTAGTCGGGGCTGACGGCCTCTTCCTCGTAGGCATCCCCGAAGTCCGTGTTGTGCGTCATGTAGACCATGACCCGACCCTGACGATCGAGGATGGCGCGCGAGAAGACCTCGCCACTGTCCGCACCGCGTTCGGAGGTCTGACGCGCGTTCAGCCAGAGCCCGATGTTCGGAATCTGCGGCACGCGGGCAATGTCGAACAGCGTGTGGAACATCGGGTGCGTGGTAGGCATGTCCACGATGGGGAACTCCGTGGGTGGCAGCGCTTTGCCGATCTGCTCGGTCCATGAGGACCACGCCAGGCTGCCCCAGGAATCGTCGGCCCAGAGGAAGCCGCCCTTCAGGAGGTACGCGTGAAGGGCTTCGGCTTCGGCCTCGTCGAAGTAGGCCCCACCCGGTTCGCTCACCATCACGAACGGGCAGGCAAACAGCTCCGGGTCCGTCAGCGACACCACGGCCGTTCCCGGCTCGCCTCTCCGCCCACGGGCAATGCGGGTCTTGGTGACTTCCGAGAGGCGTGTGGACAGGTTCAGATCGGCGCGGGGATAGTCGACAAACCAGCCGCCGCCATCGCCGTCGTCGCTGGTGCGGAAGCGGATGCGGCAGAAGCGGAAGGCGCCGTCATACGGGTGCTGCGCCACCCGCGGGCCGCCACGAAACTGCGACCCGAGGCCGAGAATCTGTGCACGGCCCACCAGTCCCACGACGAGCGGGGCGGCACACACCAGAACCAGGAGGGTCAGCGCGCGAACGCGTGTCATCCTGGCGGCCTGACGGCTACTTGCGGGGAGCCCCGGCTGCAGGCGCGGGCACGATCTGGATGATGGTAGGGAAGCGGTCGGGCTGCGCGCCCCGCTTCGGGTTCGGATACCCGGCGGAACCGCCCCACGAGTAGTCCTTCACGGTGACACCAGGCGGAAACGCCATGGTCTCTTCGCGGAACTTGGTCACCTCGAAGGTGTGCGTGGGTGGCTGGTCGAAGACCAGCGACCCCTTCTCCTTGAGGGCTGTGCGGTAGAACGCGACCAGCTCGGGAAAGGCGCCGGTGGTCCCGTAGAGATAGAAGCGCTGTCCCCGGCCAGCATCGTAGGACGTGATGAATCGCGCGCCGGGAAACACCGGCAGGCCCAGTTCGGCCTCTGCCGGTCCACCGTCGTCACCGGCCGGCGCAGGAGCTGCGGGCACCGGTGCCTGCGCGATGGGGGCTGGTGCGGCCGGAGCGGCAGGGGCGGCCGGCGCAGCCGGTGTCGCCGGGGCCGTGGCTGGACGCACGGTCTGGCCCGGCTTCGGGAAGGGCTGCGGCGTCTGCGCCTGTGCCGTACCGGCCGCGAGCAGCAGCAGCACGGTGCGAATCAGACGGGCCGTCATCGTGCCCGCCGCCACCTGACGAAGCCTGTTCATACGCTTCATTATGCGCTGTGGCGCACGTCCTGGCGCCAGTACTCCAGCAGGTCGTCGAGCATCTGGCCGAAGCTGATGGCGGGCGCCCAGCCTGTCGTGTCGATCAGGCGGCCCGGGTTGCCCAGAATGACTGGCGTGTCGTTGCGCCGCAGCAGGTCCGGGTTGGTCTCGATCTCGACGGAACGTCCCAGACGCGCCTGCAGCCCTTCGACGATGTCGCGAATGGCATGCGCCCGACCGGAGCAGACGTTGTAGACCGTGCCCGGCGTGCCGCGCTGCATCAGCAGGCGATAGGCACGGGCCACGTCACGGACGTCGGTGATGTCCCGGCGCGTATCGATGTTGCCGACGCGCAGGACCGGGTCCAGCTTCCCGGCCTCCATCAGCGCGAACTGGCGCGTGATGGCGGGGGCCGCAAAGGCCGGACGCTGACGCGGACCGGTGTGGTTGAAGGACCGGGTGACCACCACCTCGACACCATCGTCCACATTGCCCTGCAGGCCCAGTTGCTCCTGGGCCAGCTTGCTCAGCCCGTACGGATTGTTCGGCACGGCCGGGTCGTCCTCGACCAGGGCATGCTCGGACGGCGTGTACACGGTGGCCGAACCGGTGATGAGCATGCGGCACGCGTGACCGGACTGACGCAGCGCATCAAGCAGGTAGTGCGTGGCGAGCACGTTGGCCTTGAAGGTCCTGGTGGTCTCGCTCCAGGCCGCCGCCACGTGCGGGGCGCCGGCGCAGTGGTACACCTGAGCCGGCCGGAGCGCGCGGACCGCCTCGACGAGCGCCGTCCGGTTCAGCAGGTCGTGGTCGGGCAGATCCCAGCCGACGACGGTGTCGCCCTCGGCACGCAGGTGCTGGACCAGATGCCCGCCGGCAAAGCCGGACGCGCCCGTCACGAGCACTGGTCCCTGCGGTGGGGTCATGCGCGGCCCTGATAGCGCGTCTGGTAGTACTCGCGGAAGCGCGGGTCCTGTTCCTTGATCGGACGCCACCACCACGGCTGGTCGCGATACCAGGCGACGGTGGCGGCCAGACCGTCGTCGAACGGCACCTGCGGCGCCCAGCCCATGTTCCGCAGCTTGGTCGTGTCGAGCGCGTAGCGCCGGTCGTGCCCCTGCCGGTCGGCGACAGGCTGAATCAGCGAGAGCGGCTTGTCGAGCAGCGTGAGGATGCGGTGCGTGAGGTCGACGTTCCTGACCTCGTTGCCGCCGCCGATGTTGTAGACCTCGCCGTTGGTGCCAGCCTCGATCAGCATGTCGACGCCGCGGCAGTGGTCGTCCACATGCAGCCAGTCGCGGATGTTGCCGCCATCGCCATAGAGCGGCACCGGCAGGTCATCGATGGCGTTGGTGACAAACAGCGGAATCACTTTCTCGGGGAACTGGTAGGGCCCGTAGTTGTTCGACGCGCGCGTGATGATGACCGGCACGTCGTAGGTGGCCCAGTAGCTGTAGGCCAGGCGATCGGCCCCGGCCTTGGCGGCCGAGTACGGGTTGCGTGGCTTCAGTTCGTCGGTCTCGCGGCTGGCGCCGGTGGGGACGCTGCCGTAGACCTCGTCGGTCGAAATCTGCACGAAGCGGCGCAGATCCTTCGCGCGGCGTGCGGCCTCGAGCAGCACGTAGGTGCCCACCACATCCGTGGTGATGAAGTCGCCGGCGGCAGCAATGGAGCGGTCCACGTGGCTCTCGGCCGCGAAGTGCACCACGATGTGCGACTGCTCGACGAGCGGACCGGCCACGGCCGCATCCGCAATGTCGCCATGCACGAAGGTGTGACGCGGACTGTCCATCACATCGTGCAGGTTCTCGCGTCGGCCGGCATAGGTCAGCTTGTCGAGCGTGGTGACGTGCCAGTCCTGATGCTGCGCCAGCGCGTAGCGCACGAAGTTGCTGCCGATGAAGCCGGCGCCGCCGGTAACCAGAACCTTAACCATCCTTGCGCGTCCAGTCGTAGGGCAGGGTGTCGTGCGGATCCAGGCGGAACTCGTCCGGCTCCGTGTAGTGGTACGGCTCGTTGGGCACGTTCACCACGAGCGAGGTCTCCGTGCTGATGCACTTCCAGCCGTGATACACCAGGTTCGGCACCTGCACGATCATCGGGTTCTGCGTGCCGACGAAGAACTCGTTCACCGCGCCCATGGTCGGCGAGCCCTCGCGCGTGTCCACCAGGACCAGCTTCACCATGCCGGCCACGCAGACGAAGTTGTCCACCTGGACCTTGTGGTAGTGCCAGGCCTTCACGACGCCCGGGTATGTGGCCGACACATACACCTGGCCGAACTTGGTAAAGAACTCCGGGTCATCGGCGCGGAGGATCTCCATCAGGAACCCCCGTTCGTCCGGAATCAGGCGGAGCGGCTTGGTCCGCACGCCCTCGATCCGGGGGTGCTTCGGTGCGGTGACGTAAGCCTTGGTTTCACTCATGACGTGCGGCTCCTTGGGGCAGGCAGATGCTCAACGGAAGATTGTCCTCCAGATTGCGCGCGCCTGACTGTTCAGCGCTGACCACCAAAAAGTCCCTGGGATGTGCCTAGACCGGCCAGCATGACACTGAAATGGATGCGTCGGTCCGACGGAAGGGGGAACCGGGACGTGACCTGGGGATACGAAAACGCCTGATATTCGAGCGTCAGCCCGCAGCACTGGGCGTTGTACGTAAAGCGTCCCCGCTGGCTGACCACTGTGCTGCGGCCGATGTCCCAGCTCAGGGCGTAGTCGCCGCCAATGCGGTTCTGCATGAACCGCAGGCCGGTGTTGGCCGTCAGGTAGTTGTCCGCCGGGCTGGTCTGGACCAGCCGGCGGCGGCTCCAGCTCGTGCTGACCGAGTGGGTGCCAATCCGGGCGCTGCTCGACAGGCTCAGCACCTGCATGCCGGCGCCGGTGGTGCTCTGCTCCACGCGGACCGTCGCGTCGGTCGACTGGGTCGGCGCGGTCCGCAGCGTCAGCGCCAGGGGCGACACGCTCGACAGGGACCCGCGGTTGGCACTCGCGTAGGTAATGTCGTACTGCGAGGCTTCAGGGGTGCTGTAGTAGCTCTGCTGAACCGTGGCGGTGAGGAACTCGCGCGTGCGACCTGGCTGCCCGCCGACCCCACGGGTCCGCGCAATCAGCCGGTTGGTCAGGCCATAGGTGAAGCGCGTCAGACCGCCCACCACGAAGTCGGAATTGTCGGTCAGCACGACCACCTGCTTGTAGTTGTCCATGGAGGTGGTCTGTTCAAAGCCGAAGGTCGGCTCCACGACGTGCTTGAACCGTTCGCCGATCGGGTTGTTCGGCGTGTTGAAGATGCGCGTGAACACCGGGCCAATGACGTCCGACCGCAGGGACAGGTAGGCACGCGTCAGCGGTTCGGCCACCTGGCGGCTGGTCACCGGATCGAGGCTCTCCGAGTACCGCGTCAGGCGATAGGCCGCTGAGGAGTTGACGGTCAGGAACGTGAGCTTCGAGAACGGCACGCGCAGGGTGGGCGACACGTCAAGCCGCGTCATGCCGGTATCAATTGGCGTGGTCCCACGCTGGTCCCGGAACAGCAGGTTGGCAAACTCGCCAGACAGGCCGGCGTACAGCGGCAGCCCGAAGAGACGACGCGGCGAGATGGCGCCGGTGATGCGCGGCGTCGAGCCATACACGATGGACGAGGTGTCACCCTCGAAGGCTTCGTTCCGCTGGTAGACCGAACTCAGGCTGTACGGACCCCAGTTGCCGTTGACCGAGCCACCCAGCGTGCGCAGCCGACGCGACGCGTCGTAGACATTGCTCTGGTAAAGCTGTTGCGTGGTCAGGTTGGAGAAGTAGTCGAAGCGGGCGCGGGCGCGCAGGCCGCCCGGCAGCGTCTGGGCCGCCGTGCCGGTCAGCTCGAAGCTGTGCGACGCCGGCAGGGTGGAGGTGACGCCGTTGGTGGAGAACTCCGCGGTCTTCTGGTTGAAGAAGTACGTCCGGAAGTTGCCCTCTGAACCGGGACCAGCGATATAGCGATACTCGGCGCCCTCGCCCTGCCCGGTGCGGGTGAACCAGTCGTGGAAGAACGTCGCGTCGTGCGATCGGCCGATCGCCCAGAAGAACGCGTTGCTGATGGCGCGTCCCCGCAGGGTCGACGAGCCGTAGGTCGGCAGCAGGAAGCCGGTATTGCGCTGTTCCTTCTTCAACGGGTAATAGGCGATCGGCAGATAGAGCAGCGGGACGCCCTTCACGCGGAACACCGTGTCGCGCAGCAGGGCGTGGTCGTCAACCTTGATGGTGACGGTGCCCGAGGTCAGCTCCCACCGTGGCGTCGGCTGCACGCAGGTGGTGAAGGCGCCTCGGGTGAGCCGGTACTCCTGCGCGCCGACTTTCTCGATGAGCTCGCCGTAGAAGTAGACGTCAGGGTCCTGTCCGCCAAACAGCGTGCGGTCCGTCT
>JAKFYA010000362.1 GCA_021731095.1 Acidobacteriota bacterium
GGATTATAGCGACACCGGACACGCGCCGCGGCGCGGGAAGGCTGCGATAATGCTGGGGTGAGCGATGCAATAGGGCGCGTCCTGCGCAGGTCTGGCCGCGCAGCGTGGCGGGCGCTCGTGACGCTCTTTGCCGGTGACGACCTCACGCACGCGGCGGCCATCGCGTACTACGCCCTGCTGTCGCTGTTTCCGTTTCTGCTCCTGGTCATGGTGCTGCTTGGGGCAGTGACCGCGGATGAGGCGGACCGGCGCCTGGTCCTCGAATTCGTGCTGCGCTATCTCCCGGCACGACTCGATTTCGTCAATACCCAGCTCGATGCCTTTCGCAACATGCGCCTTGGTGTCGGACTTGCCGGCGCCGTCTCGCTGATCTGGGCATCGGTGGGTGTCTTCAGCGCCATTACAGGCGCCGTGGACCAGGCCTGGGGCGCCGCGCACCGACGCAACGCACTGGGACACCGGTTGGCCTCGTTTGTCATGCTCGCGTCGGTCGGCGGGGTGATGGTGCTCGCCCTGGTGGTCGTCAGTGCCGTGCAGATGGCGCAGTCGTCGTGGCTCGGCAGCCTGCTGGGCAACCTTGCGATCGTGCGAGGGGTCGAGGCCTTCGTGCTGCGGACACTATCGACGGTGATGGCCACCGTGGGAGCTGGCCTGGTGTTCTATTTCGTCCCCAATGCGTCGGTGCGCCTGCGGGATGTGTGGTGCGGTGCCATCGCCGCGGGTGCCCTGTGGCGGGTGGCCTTCGAGCTCTTTTCGCAGGTGTTGCGGCTGAATACGGGGCTGGCCTATGTGCCCGGCTCCGTCGCGGCCGTGGTGGCGTTTCTCCTCTGGATGTATCTCTCGGCCGTCATCCTCCTCTTCGGGGTGGAATGCACGGTGGCACATGCCAGGCTGGTCGACGAGGGTGCAGGCGGAGCGGTGTCCGCATGAGGCGTGGGCTGGCGTGTGTGCTGCTGGTCTCCTGCCTCGTCAGCGGGGCTGGTTGCGAGCGGGTCCGACGTCTACGCCTCCTCACGCTGGAGCAGGAGGTCGCCATCGGCGCTGAGGCGCTGGCCGAGGTACGCCGCGATCTGCCGATCGTTGATGACGTCGAGGTGTCGGCCTATCTCGCCGCGATAGGCAACCGGTTGGCGGCTCAGTCCGGGGGGCCTGACTATCCATACAGTTTTGCCGTGGTGGACTCGACAGCGGTAAATGCGTTCGCCCTGCCAGGGGGGCCGGTCCTCGTACATCGGGGCATCGTCGAAGCGGCTGCCACCGAGGCACAACTGGCCGGTGTGCTGGCCCACGAGATTGCGCATATCAGCCGGCGGCATGCCGCAGGCCAGATGACGACGTCGCTGGCCGCGCATCTCGGGCTTGGCTTTCTCGGGGCCGTCCTTGGCAACGATCTTGGCGCCAGCGCCGCGAGGATGGCGGCGTCCCTCATGGCGAACGGGATCACCCAGAAGTTCAGCCGGGATGACGAGCGGGACGCCGATTCCGAGGGTCTCCGCATGCTGACGGCCGCCGGCTGGGACGCACGCGGCATGACTGAGCTGCTCGAACTGCTGCGTCGCGAAGCAGACGCCCATCCGACGCGGGTCGAGCGGTTCTTTGCGTCCCACCCTGCGCCGGATGAGCGCGTCGCCAGTCTGCGGGAAGCGGTGCACCGTCACCGTGGCGGGAGACAGGACAGTCCACGCTTTCAGGCAGTCAGGCGCCGCCTCCAGCAGCGGCCAGCCCCAGTGAATTCGCGCGCCGATGCTGCCCATGCTCCCGTGTCCGCCGAGGCTCCACGTCCATGAACCGACTAGCCGAATCCCAGAGCCCCTACCTGCTGCAGCATCGCGAGAACCCCGTGGACTGGTATCCGTGGGGCGACGAGGCCTTCGAGCGGGCACGCCGCGAACTGAAGCCGATCTTCCTGTCGATTGGCTATTCGACCTGCCATTGGTGCCACGTGATGGCGCACGAGAGCTTCGAGGACGCCGCGGTGGCCGAGGTGCTGAACCGCGAATTCGTGGCGGTGAAACTCGACCGCGAGGAGCGGCCCGATGTGGACCGTGTCTACATGAGCTTCATCCAGTCCACCACCGGCTCGGGTGGCTGGCCCATGAGTGTCTGGCTGACGCCAGATCTGCGCCCGTTTTACGGTGGCACTTATTTCCCACCCGTGTCGCGGTGGGGCCGGCCCGGATTCGTCGACGTGCTGCTTGAGGTGGCACGGGTCTGGCGCGACGAGCGTGAGGCGGTCCTGCGATCGGCGGCGTCCATCATGGGGCGCCTCAGGGACCTGGCCCACGCTGCGCCTGGAGAGACCGTGCCCGGAGACGACGTGCTCACGGCGGCTGTGGCCCAGTTCGGTGCGGCGTTTGATGCGCGCCGGGGTGGATTCGGGGACCAGCCGAAGTTCCCCCGGCCGAGTGAACTGCTGTTCCTGTTGCGCGAGTGGGCGCGAACGGGTGAGCCATCCGCGCGGGACATGGCGCTTGCGACGCTGGAGGCCATGGCTCACGGAGGCATCCGTGATCACATCGGTGGCGGATTCCATCGCTACGCCGTCGACGGCGGCTGGCGGGTGCCACACTTCGAGAAGATGCTGTATGACCAGGCACAGCTGGCGCTGGCATACCTTGACGCGGCGCAGGTGAGTGGCGGCCGGGAGTTCCGTGAGGTGGCGGCCGACACGCTGGCCTATGTGCAACGCGACCTGACCGACGACCAGGGGGGCTTCTTCTCGGCCGAAGACGCGGACAGCGTGCCGCCCGGGCAGTCCGGCGACGCCACCGCACACGCCACCGAAGGGGCGTTCTACATCTGGCACGACGCCGAACTGGGGGACCTGCTCGGCGAGGACGCCGATGCCTTCCGGTTGCGCTATGGCGTGCTGCCGGATGGCAACGCGCCGTTCGATCCGCAGGACGAGTTCACGCACCGGAACCTGCTGTATGTGGCACGGCCGGTGCGCGACGTGGCCACGCTGCTCGCCTCGTCCACCGGGGAGGTCGAGGCGAGTCTGGTACGCGCCCGAGCTGCGGTCGCCGAGGCCAGGCGTCGTCGTCCGCGCCCGCACCTGGATGACAAGGTGCTGACGGCCTGGAACGGTCTCGCCATTGCGGCCTTTGCGCGAGCTGCGCGCGTGCTCGGCGGGGAGGGCGCGTGGCTGGCGTCTGCGCATCGGGCTGCCACTTTCATTCGCACGCACCTCTGGGATGAGCGTACGGGGACGCTGCTCCGGCGCTACCGACGTGGCGACGCGGCCATCGCGGCCTGCGCGGAAGACTATGCCTTCCTGGTCTTCGGAGTGCTGGAGCTGTACCAGTCGACCGGCGACGTGCGCTGGCTGTCGTGGGCGCTGATGCTGCAGGCCAGACAGGACGAGCTGTTCTGGGACGAGGCGGAAGCCGGGTGGTTCAGCACGACCGGTGACGCTCCCGACGTGCTGCTGCGGCTCAAGGATAGCCACGACGGTGCCGAACCGTCGGCGAGTGCCGTGTCAGTACACAACCTGCTGGCGCTCTCCCAGGTCACCGGTGACGGAGAGCTGGCCTCCCGCGCGGAGCGGACCCTGGCGGCGTTCAGCCGGCAGCTCACGGAGGCCGGCCGCGCCGTACCGATGATGCTGGCGGCCTTGTCGACCCTGCATGCCAGACCCGCACATGTCGTGGTCGTCGGGCCGGCGGGCCGCGCCGACACGGACGCCCTGCTGGCAGAAGTGTCCAGGAGATTCCTGCCCGGCACGCTGTTGCTTCCGATTGACCCGTCGGTCCACGATGCTGTGAGCATCCTGTTGCCCTGGGTGCGTCCGATGGGCATGCGCGACGGCGTGGCCACAGCCTATGTGTGTCGCGATTTCAGTTGCCAGGCACCGGTAACGACAGCAGCAGCCCTTGGGGCGCAACTAGAGGAGCGAGATGGAATTTCCGGTTGAGATTTGGGTGCGCGGCGAGAACGACGCGACCCTGGTGACCTTGGCACCGGTGCCACGTGCGGCAGAGGCGTGGACGGATGCGGATGTGGCGACTGTGCTCACGGCCATGCTGCGGGCGCTCGACCGGGCCAAGGATCCGTCGGCCGAGCCGGACCGGCCAGTGTCGCTCAGGGGATTCAGCTGGATTGTGAACCCGTTCGAGGACGGGGGCGTGCTCATCGCGCTGGAACTGTCCATTGGCGCGGTGGTGGCTGGACCGTTCAATCTGGCCGAACCTGACCTCACAGCCCGGATCCAGCGCGCCATCGCCAACGAACGGCGGGGGCAGGGAGCGCCTGCGCCGGAGACCGTGCACTAGACAGGGGGCTGAACCGCCGGACTGCCCGACGCCCCGCGGCGGGTAGACCGGGGGGCGGTCTTGTGTTGTAATGGTCGTCATGGCCGCCGACACCCGTACGCTTCGTCACGACTGGTCGCTGGAGGAAATCGAAGCGATCTATACGCTGCCCTTCACGGATCTCATGCTGCGCGCACAGCTCGTGCATCGTGACTGGCATCGTCCCAACGAAGTGCAGGGCTGTGTGCTGCTGAATATCAAGAGCGGCGGTTGCCCGGAAGACTGTGCCTATTGCCCGCAGTCGGCCCATTACGAAACCGAAGTGGGTCGCGAGAAGATGCTCAACGTGGAGCAGGCGCTCGAGGCCGCTGGCCAGGCGAAGGCGCAAGGGGCTACCCGGTTCTGCATGGGCGCGGCCTGGCGCGACATTCCGAATGGTGAGCCGTTTGACCGCGTGCTGGCCATGGTGCGCGGCGTGCGTGGCCTTGGCCTGGAGGCGTGCTGCACGCTGGGCATGCTGACCGACAGACAGGCGGACGCGTTGGCCGAGGCTGGCCTGACGGCGTACAACCACAACCTGGACACCGCGCCGGAGTTCTACGGCAACATCATCACCACGCGCACGTATGACGACCGGCTGGCGACGCTGGCCCGGGTGCGCCGTGCAGGTATCACGGTGTGCAGCGGCGGCATCATCGGCATGGGAGAGAGCCGGCGCTCGCGGTACGGATTGCTGCGCGAGCTGTCGACGCAGCAGCCGCATCCGGAAAGCGTGCCGGTCAACATGCTCGTGGCCGTGGAGGGGACGCCGCTTTCCAATCAGGAACCGCTTGACCCGCTTGAGCTGGTGAGG
Organism: Acidobacteriota bacterium; assembly: GCA_021731095.1. Taxonomy (GTDB): domain Bacteria; phylum Acidobacteriota; class Vicinamibacteria; order Vicinamibacterales; family UBA2999; genus JAKFYA01. The sequence goes on from JAKFYA010000362.1 coordinate 5,104, forward strand.
ATGATTGCGACCGCCCGGATTCTCATGCCCTCGTCCTATGTCCGGCTGAGCGCGGGCCGGATGTCGATGAGTGACGAGGCCCAGGCTCTCTGCTTTCTGGCCGGCGCCAACTCGGTGTTCATGGGCGAGAAGCTGCTGACCACGCCGAATCCCGAGGTTGATCACGATCGCCAGCTGTTCGAGCGGCTCGGCATGCGTCTCCAGATGGAGGCGAACCCCTCGCCGGCCGAGGCATCGACCTGTCGCAAGGCCGTGCTGGCAGCGAGCCATGTTGCCCCCTGACACGCTGGAGCAACGGGTCCGTCAGCGTCTGCAGACCCTGACCGACGACGGCCTGCTCCGCACGCTCCGGTCACCCGCAGGGGTCGATCTGTCGTCCAACGACTATCTGGGATTGGCCACCCACCCGTCCCTGGTGGCGCGCATGGCCGAGGCCGTGCGGGACGAGGGCGCCGGCAGCACGGGGTCCCGGTTGCTTCGAGGGGAACGTCACGCCTTCGCTGCGGTGGAGCGGCGGTTTGCCGCCTTCAAGGGCGCGGACGCGGCGCTCTATTTCTCGAGTGGCTATCTGGCCAATCTGGCGGTGCTGACCACCTTCGCGGAAGCGGAGGACGTCATCTTCTCCGATGCGCTCAATCATGCCAGCCTGATTGATGGCGTGCGCCTGTCTGCGGCGCAGCGGGTCGTGATCCCGCACGCCAACCCTGACGCGCTGGCCGCCGCACTCGCGTCCCACGCAGGCCGGGGGCAGCGGTTCGTGGTGACGGAGTCCCTCTTCAGCATGGATGGCGACGAGGCCCCGCTGCAGGCCCAGGCGGACGTGTGCGGGGCGTATGGGGCCTGCCTGATTGTGGACGAGGCGCATGCGGTCGGGGTGCGCGGTGCCTCAGGCAGCGGGCTCGTGGAGGAGTGCGGCATCGGGCCGAAGACCTTTCTCACGGTCAATACCGGTGGAAAGGCTCTGGGCGTCAGCGGTGCCTTCGTGGCCGGGCCTGCGTGGGCCATTGCCTACCTGGTGCAACGCGCCCGTCCGTTCATCTTCTCGATGGCACCGCCACCGGCCGTGGCGGCAGCGCTGGACGAGGCGCTCTCCGTCGTGGCACGTGAGCCGGAGCGCCGGGCCAGTCTATCTGCCAAGGCCCTCCGGATGCGTCGCCGGCTGGTCGAGGCCGG
>JAKFYA010000403.1 GCA_021731095.1 Acidobacteriota bacterium
GTCGGGGTGGGCCAGGCAGGGCAGGCCGCAGCTATTATCATGCAAGCTCGATGTGGACACTTGCCCTCGATACCACCACGCGCCCCGGGAGCGTGGCCCTTCTGTGTGACGGTCGCCTGATTGAGGAGGCCCCCGGCGATCCGGCAAGCTCGGCCGTCGAGCACCTGCCGGGAGACCTGATGGGGCTGCTCGCTCGGCACGGGCTGACAACCCCGGAGCTCGACGTGCTGGCCGTGGCGGTCGGCCCGGGCTCGTTCACGGGGCTGCGTGTGGGCATTGCCACCATGCAGGGCCTGTCGTTTGCGGCGGGCCTTCCGCTGGTCGGAGTGTCGGGGCTCGACGCACTGGCCGCGCTGGCGGGCGGAGGTCTGGTGGCCACCTGGGTGGATGCCTGGCGTGGCGAGGTCTTCGCCGCGCGGTATCACGATGGTGTCGTTGATGGAGAACCGACCGTCGATACTCCTGCGGCACTGCTGGCCAACTTGCCGGCTGACGTGCCGGTGACGTTCATGGGGGATGGCGCCGTCGCCTATCGCGCGGCGATCGAGATGGCGTGCGGCACGCGCGGCCGCTTCCCGGTGCAGGTGGCGCCGCTGATCGCCGGGAGCGTGGCCCGCCTGGCCGAGGCGGTCGTCCGCGCGGGCGGACGGCCCGGGCCTGAGGCCGTCGCACCGCTCTATGTGCGTCGTCCAGACGTGGAACTGGCGCGGAGCCGCACGCGCGGGCTGGGGCAGTGACCGGCCCTGAGGACGTCGTCTGCGAGCGACTGGTCGACGACGCCGACCTGGCGGGCGTGCTCGAGGTGGAGGCCGAGAGTTTCAACAATCCGTGGACGCGCCAGATGTACGAAGTGGAACTGGCGAGGCCTGACGTGTGCCATGTGTATGTGGTGCGCCTTCCGGGCTGCCGGGTGGCAGGCTTCTGCGCCTTCTGGCGCATCGTGGACGAGGCGCACATCAACAACGTCGCGATTCGACCGGCGCTCCGTGGGCGCGGACTGGGCGGGCGTCTGTTGGCCCATGCGCTCCTGGAGGCGACGCGCGTGGGCGCACCGGCTGCCACGCTTGAGGTGCGACGTTCGAATGTCGGGGCCATCCGGTTCTACGAGCGGTTCGGCTTCCGCGAGCAGGGCGTCAGACGCCAGTACTATACGGATCCCGTCGAGGATGCGCTGATCCTCTGGCGGCGCGAGGCTTGAACCAGCCAGTCACCTTTGCTACTGTGCGGCTAGCGTGGGCCCACCCGGACCCGCGGCTCCATGCCTGAAAGGGGACGGCCATGATTGCAGCAGATGCGCAGGCCTCGCGCCGGAACGGCGCCGACGCCTATCGCAACCTCGTCACCCGGCACCATCAGCTCGAATCCCGCCTGCACGAACTCTCGGTCAAGTCTCATCTCTCCGCGGCAGAAGACCTCGAAGAGCACATCCTCAAGAAGCAGAAACTGGCCCTGAAGGACCAGATTGCACGGCTTGCGCCCGCTCGATCCTGAATCAGCGGGACGAGCCGACTGGCCTGGGGCCGGGGTTTGCGGTGCGCCGCGCTCCGGCCACCAGTAGAATGGTCGACATGCGGATTGATCCGGCGGGCTGGCCCTTCGTAGGTGGCGCCCTGGTCGTTGCGGGCGTGGCTGGCTGGTTCGGCGGCGTCCCCGGTGTGGTGGCAGGCCTGGCGCTCGCCGGGTTTTTCCTGTTCTTTTTCAGGGACCCGGCCCGGGAGATCGCGCCGGTGACGCCGGCGACGGTCCTGTCTCCCGCTGATGGTCGGGTCATGGTGTCCGGTGATCCGACCGGCGAGAAGACGCCGCCGGGTGCGTGGCGCCAGATCACCATCTTCCTGTCGCCGATGGATGTGCACGTCAACCGCGTTCCTGTCGGGGGCACGGTGACCCGGGTGCGGTACTTCCCGGGAAAGTTTCTGCCGGCCTACAAGGTGGAGGCCGGTGATCTGAACGAACATACGGAAGTCTGGGTGGACCACGGTGGCCAGGCGATCGTCTTCCGGCAGATTGTCGGCATCCTGGCCCGGCGCATCGTGTGTCGCGCCAGAGAGGGTGATGTGGTCACCGCCGGCCAGCGCTTCGGCGTGATGAAGTTCGGGTCGCGGATGGATATCTTCCTGCCGGAAGGCACTGTGCTTCTGGTGAAACCCGAGGACCGTGTCGTGGCGGGTGTCACGGTGCTGGCTCGCCTGCCAGGACACGACAGCAGGGGATGACGAGATGAACGACAGCGCGCGTCGGCCGGGGCTTCACATCCTGCGGTCACGGACGGATCAGGAGGGGCGCCGGGTGCGGCGCGGGGTGTATCTCATCCCGAGCATGGTCACCATGGCCAACATGTTCTGTGGCTACGCGTGCATCGTCTATGCGATGCGGGGGCAGTTTGCCACCGCCGCGCCGTTCATCGGAATTGCCATCATCCTCGACATGCTCGACGGCCGGATTGCCAGGATGACGGGCACGACCAGTGCCTTCGGCGTCGAATTCGATTCACTCGCCGATGTGATCTCCTTCGGCGTGGCGCCGGCGATCCTGTCCTTCGCCTGGGGCCTCCAGCCCCTCGGGCGGCTGGGTTGGGCGGCCGGGTTCATCTTCGTTGCGGCCGCTGCCGTGCGACTGGCGCGCTTCAATATCCAGCACGGCAGCCAGGACAAGCGCTATTTCGTCGGCATGCCGAGTCCGGCTGCGGCAGGTGTGCCGGCGGCCACGGTCTTTGCCTGGCCGGGTGGATTTGCCAGTTTCACGGAGGCGCTGCCCGTGCTGGCGATGATGCTGGTGCCGGCCCTGCTGATGGTGAGCACCATCCGCTTCCGCAGTTTCAAGACGTTCGACCGGGCCCGGAGCAAGTATCCGGTGCTGATCCTGTTCGCCATCGGCATTGCGGTCTTCGTGTCCCATCCGCAGCTCGCCCTGCTCGGGTTGGCCTATGGCTACCTGGCGTCCGCGTTCATCGGTCTGGCGTGGCAGCGGCTGCGCCGTCGACGCGGTGATGACGGCGACGACGCGGCTCCGACCATCACAGCATCGCAGGCCGGCTAGCAGACTCGTCGGCGGCACGCGGCAGCGTGACGCGGATGCAGGTGCCGCCGGCGTGTGCACGGGCGATGGTCAGGAGCCCCCCACAGAGCTCCACATTGCGCTTTGCGATAGGCAGGCCGAGGCCTGTGCCCGTGGTCTTGGTCGAGAAGTACGGTTCAAAGGCCCGGTCCAGCGCCTCTGCGTCCATGCCACCTCCCGTATCCGACACGTCAAGCGTGACGGCGTCAGCCGTGGCCGCGGCCGAGAGCGCCAGCGTGCCCCCGTCCGGCATGGCCTGCAGCGCGTTCTCGACGAGATTGGCCAGCGCCCGGCTGAGCAGTTCGCGGTCCGCAGCCACGCGTGGCAGTGAGTCGGGGACGTCCACGGCGCACGCCACCCGCCCGACCAATCCCGCCTGATAGGGTGTCACGACGTCGCGCACAAGCGCCGGGAGGTCCACTGGCGTGACACGCGCTGTGGGAGCCGCGGCGAAGGACGAGAACTCTGAGGCGATGCGACGCAGCAGGGCCACCTGCTGGAGGATGGTCTCGAGGCTGCTCCGCAGGACGGGTCCGAGGGGGGCTCCCCGGTCGGTGTCCACGCGAAGGAGATGCTCGGCATTGAGCTGGATGGGCGTGAGGGGGTTCTTGATGTCGTGGGCGACCTGCCGGGCGACCTCGGCCCACGCCTCAAGCCGATGCGTTCGCTCAAGTTCGCCCTGCTGGCGTTGCAGGTCTGCGGCCATGGCGTTGAACGCGTCCACCAGTCGCTGCAGTTCGTCAGACGAGGTCGAGGCGAGCCGGGCATCAAAGTCGCCGCGAGCAATGCGACGGGTGGCCAGCGTGAGTCGGCTGACCGGATCGGCGATGCGCTGGGCCATGGTGTAGCCCATGGCGCCGCCTGCGAACACCAGCAGGAGCACGGCGAGCAGCACGCGTCGGTCCAGCGTGTCGACTTCGTCGTCAATCTGTTGCTGCCTGAGTGCCAGTGGCACGGTGAGCAGAGCGCGCGTGCCACCAGGCGTGACCGACGTGCCCACCACCATGTGTTCGGCCTGCCCGTTGAGCGTGTCTCTGGCCACCGCCGACGCGCGCTGATGCAGGCCCAGGTCGGCATAGATGGCTGCAGGGGTACGGGGCGGCAGCATGCCCGACGCGAACAGGTTTCGCTCGCTCGTGGCCACGAGGGATGGACCTGCGAACAGGTTGACCTCTTCGCCAATCAGGCGACTGACCCAGACCATCAGGTCATCATCGACGGCATAGCCCGGTTCGTTTCCACGGGGCGCCGCAAGGTCCTCCAGAATGCGCTTCGCAGACGACACGGTCCGCAGAGCCTCGGCCTCAATGGCTGCGCGAATCTCTCCGGCCATGTAGGTCCGGGTGACGAGCGCCAGCGTGGTGACCGGCAGGATGGCCGCGGCCACCACGGCCAGAAAGAGGGTGCGCGCGAAACTGGCCCGGAACTCGCGGACGAGTCCCCGCACGGACGAGGCACGCCGTCGAAGGGCGGCCAGCGGGATACCGAGGAGCGACCACAGCGCGTAGGTGGAACCGCCCAGCACCACGACCTCGGCCAGATTCACCAGGTGATCAAGCGACGACACCGCAGGCGTGGCGAGCGCGTAGAGCGCACCGCGGTCGTTGAGCATGAGGACTGTATAGGGGTCACCATCGCGCGTCAGCGTCGTCCAGAAGGGAACCCTCGATGTCGTGGCGCGCTGGAAGACCTCGTCTGGCAGCGGCCAGGCGCTCCGGCCTGACGCATACAAGGGCGTTCGGCTCCATCCATACACGGCGAGTTCGAGGCTCCGTCCGAAGGCCCCCTCGGACTGGTCGCGCCGGTCCTTCCGGAAGGCATCGACATACGGGCTCTGGGACGAGATGAACGGGAGGTCGGCGTAGCCCAGCATGGCGTGCACCACGATGGAGCCGGTTGACCGCCCCGTGTCCTCGCAGAGCGCCCGGCCGGCGTGGAGAATACGTCGCTCTTCCGCGAAGAACGGCGACACCTCTTCGTACACGTCCCAGTCGCAGGAGGGCTCCTGGCGTCGTCGGCTTCCGCTCAGATCTTCCGGCAGGCTGAAGGCATACCGGCTCGAGAGCGTGCCGGCGGCGTCGTACAGTTCGATGGATGAGGTGACGGGGAGTGCCAGGGCGGTCGTCCGCCAGACGGCGAAGGCCCGATCGGCGTCCGGTTTGCCATCCGCAAGCGTGGCTGTCAGGGCCGGAAGGGCCAGCAGCGCATCGATCTGGCCCAGGCTGGTCTGGAGCGTCTGCTTGAGACGCTCGCGCTGGTTCAGAACCTGCGGAGCCAGGCGATGCTCCATCCGCTGGGCCTCGGCATGCCAGACAAGCTGGACGAGCACAGGATAGGCCGCGACGGCCGGTGCGATGAACAGGGTGCCGAGCGCCAGCAGACGATAGGCCTCAGACCCGTGCGCGAACCGGCGTCGTAGCGAGGGAAGGCGAGCGGCCAGCCAGACAGTCAGGAGCGCGAGTCCGAGCAGAGCTGGTGCGTCAGGGGCGTCCGGGGTCAGCAGGCTCCACAGCGCAACAGGTCCCAACCAGCCAACACCAGCCAGAAGTGCGGACACCCCGGACCTGGGAGATCCAGACGGCATCCCCCGAAGAATCACGACCCCACCGCCCACGCAGGCCAGGTGCCAGAGCACGAGTCCGAGCTGCAGTGCCACACGGGCGTTGTCCCAGGGGTGGAGCGAGAAATGGAGCAGGTCCAGGGTGGTGCTGCCCACGGTGTCGATCAGAAACCCACGGTACCCGGCCAGCAGCCACGCCAGGACTGCGCCGGCAATCCAGGGCGAGACCCAGCTCACCCACGGGCCAGGGCGTCGCATGTGGCGCCCTGGCCTCAGCGTCAGTCGGAGCTGCGTGCACAGCACGACCAGCAGGAGGCCGACGACCGCGAGGGCGGACGCGAGAAAGTCGAAAGGGGAGGTGAGGACGGAGCCAGGCGCGGTACCGGCGTACACCGCGGCAGAGAAGAGCGGCCCGGTGGTCCAGTCGGCCGGTGACGCCAGACGCAGGAGGGCGCGCGCGGCGACAATCAGTCCGGCTATCGCGAGCGCACCGATCCAGATCCGCGGCCGGCCCACCGCACCATTCCACCAGTCGAGCAGCGGGGCGAGCAGCAGCAGGAGTCCGAGGCCCAGTGAGATCCACGTAACGGAAGCGACAGCGGTCCGCTGGCGACGCTGGG
>JAKFYA010000317.1 GCA_021731095.1 Acidobacteriota bacterium
ACCGGGCGCGCGGCAGGTTCGGTGCTGGTGCGCAACCCGGCCTTCACGCTCACCTTCACGCATCCGGACACGGTCGCGGCTGGTGAGGCGTATTCGCTCGACGTGACCGTGACGAATACGTCAGAGGCGATTGCCAACTTCGTCAGTGTGAATCTGTTCTCGAAGAACGTCTCTGGCGCAACGGTGGTCGGCGATCCGAGCCGGCAGATTGAGTCCATCCCACCTGGTGATTCGGCGACGGTCAGCTTCGACATGGTGTCGCGCGTGACGGGGCGTGTGACAGCGGCGACGCTCGACGCGGACGACAACGTCGCGGGCCGATTCTCGTTGAAGACCGCGGTGGGCGAACTGGGCGTGCCCGTATCGCCAGACTCGCTGATTCTCCCGGCTCCGGCGCGGAGCCTGCCGGCCGATCTGAGGAACGCGGCGCTCGGGCTCCTTGGCAAGGCCTGGGCGGTCGCCACCGCGCCGGCGGCGGCGTTGCCGCTGGATGTCTCTCGCTTTTCGAAACAGATCGTCTACGACCGGGCCATTGATGTCGCTGAGGCTGGCTATCGCGTCAGCCTGCACGAGCCGTTGACACTGAGCGCACTGCAGCTCGAGATGGACTTCATCGGCAGCGACTTTGGCCGATTGGCGCAGAAGTATCCTAACGCCGACGACCTGGCGTTCGCGGAGCGCGATTTCAGAGGGTTCGACGAATTGCGTCGCCGATCGGTCCGCGGTGACACGTGGGCCGCCGCCGTCGGTCGTGTCATTGCCGAGGAACTGGCTGGAGCGGGCGCGGCCGCCTTTCACCGCACCTTTGCTGATGCCGTGTCCTATCGACCGCCCAGTGTCTCGGTACTGGTGCGTGCGCCGGCCGGACCGATGCCGTTCACGATCCGCGTGGTCGACGCGCAGGGTCGCCGGGTCGGCAGCACGGACGCGAAGGGCAAGGTGCTGAAGGAGATTCCGTTCAGCGACAGCATCAGTGTGCTGGACGCCACTGGCCTTGTCACCGGACAGTTGGTGATTCTCGCGGCGCCGCTCACGGGCGAGTACCACGTCCAGTTCGATGCGGTCGTCGGTGCGCCGATCGACGCGCCATTCGACGTCAGCATCGTCGTGCCAGATGCGACCGGGGTGATGCGTCAGGTGGTGTACCACGCCACCGGCGGGGCAGTGCCGGCTTCGGCCTTCGCCCCTGCGGATCCCTATCGCGTGCTGCTCGATCTTCCGGTGGCAGGTGCGCCCTCGACGGGGCCATTGGCGGTCGCGTCCGATGAACGAATTCCGCCGACCGTGCCCCGGCTGCTGAGCGCGGTGCAGCAGGCCAACGCTGACATTATTTCCTGCAGCGTGAGCCTTGTTACTGAGGACGGCCTGGTCGACACGTTTCACGTCGGCTATCAGGCGGGCCGCGTCATTGCGCTGCTCTTCAGCGAGGAAGTGACGCCCGAGAGCGTCCAGGACCGTCTCGCCGCCAGCGACATCACGCGCTATCTGATCGACGGCAACAAGGTCGTGGGCGTCGCGCTGCAGCCTGGCGGCCGCATTGCGTTCCTGGCGCTGCGCGATCCGATTGGTCCGTTCGTGCCCCGCGTCATCACGGTCGACGGTGTTGGCGGCCTGCGAGGTGGCGTGATGTCGTCGCAGTCGGTGGCGATTGAGTCGACGGTCACCGATCCGGGCGCGCTGGTGACAGGACAGGTGCTGAACGCCGACGGCACGCCCATCCCCTTTGCCAATGTCCGCTTGCTCATCGATCCGTGCGACCCGAGCCGTAGGGGCCTTGTCGGCGTCAGTTCGAAGACCACCGATGCGGACGGGCGCTTCTCGTGGGATTTCGTCGTGCAGGGACAGGTGGCGCGCATCGCCGCGGTCGACCCTGCGACGGATGATTCACGGGCGGTCGACTTCACCAGTCAGCGCAACGGTCAGCGGCTCAACGTCAATCTCGTGTTTCTCGGCCGCGGCACGCTTAAGGGGCGGACGCTCGATGAGCAGGGGCAGCCCATTCCCCACGCCAACGTCCGCATCACCAGCCTGACGGATCAGAGTCAGTACGGCGCGACGAGTGACGATCTGGGCGCCTTTACGATTGCGCGAATTCCGGTGGGAAATCTGTTCATCGAGGCGGTCAGTGTGGTCGCCGATGAGGATGGGCACCTGCTGCGCAATGCCAAGGGGACGCTGGCGGAACTGATTCCCGTAGCCGGGGGGACGACGGTTCGCGACATCACGCTGTTTGACTTCATCACGCCGCCAGTCGACGTCAAGTTCGGGGCGCTGGCCGGCCACGTACTGCGCGGCGACGGGGCGACGCCGGTGAACGACGTGCCGGTCGTCGCCTACTACAAGACACGGAGCCAGGCGAACGTGACCTGTCCTGGTGATGTTGGCGAGTGCGCGGTGGGGCTGGCCCGCACCGACAGCACCGGCGCGTTCCTGATGGATCGTCTGTCGGCCGGCGAATTCAAGTTGGTGTTCTTCGACCAGGCCTCCTTCCAGCAGGGGGAGGCCCGTGTGGTGGTGCCGGAGAACGGCACGACGAACGTGAATCTGCTCCTCTCGCAGGGCATCGGCACGGTGCACGGCCTGGTGCTCGATCCGGCCGGCCAGCCCGTGGCAGGCGCGAGGGTCGGTGGCGGTCTGAGCCTGACGACGACAGACGGCACGGGGCAGTTCACGCTGATCGATGTCCCGGTCGGCCGTCGAGAAATTGTTGCCGTCAGCGACGCACTCGGCACCAAGGGCACCGCCATCGTCAACCTGGTACAGGCCGGCCAGACGGTCGAGGCGACCGTGGTGCTCGAACCGGTCGCGGGTGTGGCCGGAACGGTGTTTCGCGCCGACGGTGTGACGCCCGTGCCCTTCAACGCCGTCTACCTGTTCTTCGAGGCCAACGGCGGAATCCAGGTGGTGGGCCAGACCACGACCGACGCCACCGGGCGTTATGCGTTCAGCAGCCTGGCGCTGCGCAACGACTACCGCGTGTCGTCGTTCCGCCCCGACTTCTCCGATGGCAACGTCAAGAAGATCGTGCTGAAGTTCAGCAATCAGGTCGTGCGCGGCGACATCGTGTTCCGCGGTGGCGGCGGTCGCATCACGGGCCGCGTCCTCGACTCTGACGGCGCGACGCCGCTCAAGGCGGCGGTCTCGGTGTCTGGAGAGCAGCTCTCCGTGGCCGGTGGGATGGTGGGCGTCGGGTTCTCGAACGTGGCGAACTTCGAGGTCACCGAAACTGATTTCACCACCGGTCAATTCGCCTTCAGCAACATCTGGGTGGGGCCGGTGACGGTGACCGCCATTGGCCAGTTCAGCCCCGACCCGATTGCGACCGAGGTGACGATGCCCTCGCCTGGCGCAACGGTCAATGTCGAGTTGCGGCTCCAGGCGACCAGTCGTATCGAAGGCACGGTGTTTCAGCCAGACGGCGTGACGCCGGTCGGTCCGGATGTCATCGTCCGCTACAAGTCGAGTGAGAAGAAGACGGTGTGCGCCAGCGGGAGCCTCGTCATCATCGGCTCGATCACGATTCCGCCGCTCAGTTGCGCCGATGTCCCGCAGGGTATCCAGGAAGAGATCGTGGTCACCGACGCGAACGGCCGGTTCCTGGTGCCGCTCGTCAATGCCGGACAGTTCACGCTCACGGCCGAAGACGTCGCCACGGGCAAGACGGCGCGCGTGGCGGGTGATGTCAAGCCGGGCCAGGCGGGCGAGTTCTCGATGCGGCTGCTCGGGCTCGGCACGCTGACCATCAACGTGCGCGGCAGCGATTCGACGACACCGATTCCAGGGGCCGCCGTCGAAGTGAGGCAGATCGCTTTCCCGAAGAAGACGGTACTTGCGACAGCGGACAGCGCCGGCACGCTGCAACTCGATGGCGGGGATGCCTTCAGTGAAGGCGAACTGGTCGTGATGGCCAGAGATCTCCGCAACGGATTCGAGGGGCGCGCCGCCGGGAAAGTGATCGTGGACGGTGAACACGTCACCATCAACGTCTTCCTCTTCAATCAGGCGGGCCGCGTCTTCGGCACGGTGTTCAAGCCGGATGGTCTGACGCCGGTTCCCAACGCGGACGTGGTGATCAGCAACGCGCGGGGCGCGCTGGCGTTCGGCGTGACGGACGGGGACGGCAACTACAGTCAGGACACCATCCCGCTCGGCGAATTCCGCGTCGACGTATTCGAAGCGGCGACGGCGCGTCTGGGATTCGGCCTCGGACGCATCGATCTCGACAAACAGGCTGTGCCCGTCAACGTTGTCGAACTAGGCCGAGGCCTGGTCACGGGCACGGTGCTCGAGGTCGGCACGCTGGCCCCGGTGAAGAACGCCGAGGTCATCCTGCTCCAGTCCTCGCCGGGCGGCCGGTCGCTGCCGTCGCTGCAGACGACGTCAGGTGTTGATGGCACGTTCTCGTTTCCTGGCGCCACGGTTGGTGCGTTCCAGGTGCGGGCGAGTAAGACGGCGCGACTGACCGGGGACCCCAGCGGCAGCGCGACGGCGTCAGCCACGCTCGGTCACGACGGAGAGCGCGTCGACGTGCCGGTGCTGCTGACGCTGAACAGGCCGGCGTATGGCCGCGTTGAGGCGACGGTCGTCAACGCCGACGGGTCGCCGGCACCCAATGTGGCGGTCAGCCTGTGTGCCTCCTGCTCGCAGTATGTCGGCGCGATCACCGGCCCCGATGGCACCGTGGCGTTCGACCACGTCGTCGTGGGTCGATTCTCGGTCTACGCGGAGTCGCAGGTGAACCTCAGCGCGACGTCCGCGCACGGCGAACTGACCTTCGAAGGCGACCTCGCCCGCGTCCTGCTGACGCTGACGGGTGTCAGCGAGGTGACCGGCACGGTGGAGTTCGCCAACGGCGCACCGGCCGCCAACGTGGAAGTGACACTTTCCGGCAGCCCTTCGAGCGGGTGTCAGGAGGCGTCTGTCAGGACGTGCACGGTCTTCGCCAATGCCAGTGGTGCATTCAGTTTCATCAACGTGCCCGCCCGCACGTTCACGGTGTCGGCACGCGACCCGATTGGCGGGCTCCGGGGCAGCGTTTCAGGCGCGCTGACGCCTGGCGACCACGAAGTGGTCCGCGTGGTGCTCGAGCCGACGGGCCGGCTGAGCGGCCGGACGGTCTTCCTGAACGGCGGGCCAGCTGCGGGCGTGACGGTCGAGGCCATCCTCCCTGTCGATGGGCCGGCGCCAGACGAACACTTTTTCGAAGTGACTGATCAGAACGGGCAGTTCGACTACCCGGCGCTACCGATTGGCACGTATGCGGTCAGCTTCGAGGACCCGCTGGGCTCCGGCATTGCGCGCCGTACGGTGGTGCTCACCGGAGACACGGACCTGGGCAACATCGTGCTCGACGACGCGCTGCCTGGCGTGGCGAGTGTGATCCCGGCTGCGGCCTCGGTGGGCGTGCCCCGCAACACCGCTGTGCAGATCGTGTTCTCTGAACCGGTCGACGCGGCGACAGTGACACAAGCCAACATCTCGCTCGTCGGCCCTGTCAGCACCGTGCTCGGCACGCTGCAGCTGTCTGCGGGCGACACGACGGTCACCTTCACGCCGCTGGCGCCGCTGGTCGATCAGACGCTGTACTCGCTTACCGTGCAGCGCATCAAGGATCGCATCGGCAAGCTGATGACGCCGGCGTTCTCGTCGTCGTTCACGACGGTGGACGTGACGCCGCCGGTGGCGGTTGATCTGAGTCCGGCGTCCGGAAGCAGCGGGGCGCCGATCGCCAGCGTCGTGCGCGTCAAGTACTCCGAGCCGGTTGACGTGAGTCGCTTTGCGAGCGCGCCGATTGTCGTCCGCAAGGCCGGGACGGTGGTCGACGGTCGCATCGACTATGTGCTTGGCAACACGGCCGTCGTCTTCACGCCGTTGCTGCCGCTCGATGAGGACGGTGTCTACGACGTGCAGACACTGCCGGCGTTCGACCTGTCCGGCAACCTGCAGCCGGCGGGCCTGTCCTACACCTTCGGCACGACCGACCGGACTGCGCCCACGGTGACGGCGCTCGTGCCTGCGGGCAACGGCACCGTGATCGAGAACGCCCTGGCGCAAGTCGTGGCGGATGTCGGCGCCAGCCACGACGTGGCGGTGGTCGACTTCTACCTCAACGACCAGCCGTCGTTTGCGGCGCGCACGGCGCCATTCACGCTGAACTTCCAGGCGCTGCCGTCGCTCGGGGCCCCAGGCGCGCAGATCAAGGTGTCGGCGCTCGCGACCGACACGTCCGGCAACCGC
>JAKFYA010000211.1 GCA_021731095.1 Acidobacteriota bacterium
GGCGCGTCCGGTGGAGGCCACCACGGCATAGCCCCGGGCGGCGAGCAGGGCGACGGCCATCGAGCCGACGCCTCCGGCAGCGCCTGTGACGACGACCTCGCCCTGTGGCGCCCGGACTCCTTCATGTTCGAGCGCCAGCACGCTGAGCATGGCCGTGAAGCCGGCCGTGCCGATGGCCATGGCCTGCTGGCACGACAGGCGGGACGGCAGCGGGACCAGAGTGGCAGCGGGAAGGCGGGCACGTTCGGAGTAGCCACCCCAGCGGGTCTCTCCGAGTCCTTGCCCGACGGCCACCACCATGTCACCCGCTGTGAAGCGGGGTGAGGTGGACTCGAGGACCCGGCCAGCGAGGTCGATGCCGCAGACCATTGGAAACGACCGGATGATGCGCCCTTTGCCGGTGACGGCCAGTGCGTCCTTGTAGTTGAGCGAGGAGGCCTCGACCTCGATGAGGACCTCGCCGTCGGGCAGGTCACTGGTGGTGAGGGAGGCAAAGCGGACCTGGTATTCGCGGCTGGTCCCCTCGGCGAGCAGGGCACGGAACGTCGGCTGGTGTGTCATGAGCTAAACAGATGAAACGTCTGACAACATTGTATTTTACTTATCGCAAGCCGGAAGGTACAACTACGTATCCCATGAATCGCCCTATGCCCGGAACACCCTCCGCCCAAGGACTGTACGACCCGTCGCGCGAACACGATGCCTGTGGTGTTGGTTTCGTCACCCACATGAAGGGGGTCCGTTCGCACGCCATCGTGGCGCAAGGTCTCCAGATTCTCCGGAATCTCGAGCATCGTGGCGCGAGCGGTTCCGAGGTTAACACCGGGGACGGCGCCGGCATCCTGATTCAGATGCCGGACCGGTTCCTGCGCAAGGTCGCGGGTGTCGCGCTGCCGGCTGCCGGCACCTATGGCGCCGGGCTGGTGTTTCTGCCGCAGGACGCGGCCGAGCGGGAGACGGTGCGTGGGGTGATGCGCTCGATCATCGAGAGCGAGGGCGCGTGCGTGCTGGGCTGGCGCGAGGTGCCCACCGACGACTCGACCGTCGGCGCCAGCGCCGTGGCGGTGGAGCCGGTGTTCGAGCAGATGTTCGTGGGCGGCCTGCTGCCGGATGGCGCCGCGCTGGACGCCGAAGCCGGTCTGCGCATCGAGCGCAAGCTCTACGTGATCCGGAAGCGCATCGAGAACGCGGTCGATCGACTCGAGATCAGCGCGGCCAGCAAGAAGTACTTCTACATCGTGAGCCTGTCGGCCCGCACCTTGATCTACAAGGGCATGCTGACGGCCGACCAGCTCGGCGCGATGTTCGTGGACCTGGCCGACCCCGACATGGAATCGGCGCTGGCCCTGGTGCACCAGCGGTTCAGCACCAACACGTTCCCGGCCTGGCCGCTGGCGCACCCCTACCGGTTCGTGGCGCACAACGGCGAAATCAACACGCTGCGCGGCAACATCAACTGGATGCGGGCCCGCCAGGGCCTGCTCGAGTCGAGCGTGCTGGGTGAAGACCTGGCCAAGGTACTGCCGGTCATCCGGGAGGGTGGGAGCGACACGGCCACGTTCGACAACGTGCTCGAGTTCCTCGTGATGGGCGGGCGCTCGCTGCCGCATGCGGTCCTCATGATGATTCCGGAGCCGTGGAGCGGCAACGAGGAGATGAGCCCGGAACGCCGGGCCTTCTACGAGTACCACGCGTCCCTGATGGAGCCGTGGGATGGCCCGGCGTCCATCGTGTTCACGGACGGCACCGTCGTTGGCGCCGTGCTCGACCGGAACGGACTGCGGCCTTCGCGCTACTACGTCACCAAGGATGACCTGGTCATCATGGCCTCGGAGGTCGGCGTGCTCGATGTGGCGCCCGAGGACGTGGTGGTCAAGGAACGCCTCCACCCGGGTCGTGTGCTGCTGGTGGATACGGCCCAGGGCCGGATTGTGGACGACGAGGAAGTGAAGAGCCAGCTGGCGTCGGAGCACCCGTACGGGGAGTGGCTCACGACCCACCTGGTCGACATCGAGGACCTGCCCGCGGCGCATGCCGAGCAGCCGGACCACGACACCGTGTTCCAGCGCCAACAGGCGTTCGGCTACTCGCAGGAAGACCTGCGCATCCTGATGGCGCCGATGGCGCTGCAGGGCGAGGAAGCCATCGGTTCCATGGGCACCGACACGGCCCTGGCCGTGCTGTCGGACCGTTCGCGTCAGCTGTACGACTACTTCGCGCAGCTCTTCGCGCAGGTCACTAACCCACCGCTTGATGCCATCCGCGAAGAGCTGGTCACGGACATGGGGTCGACGGTGGGGCCCGAGCGGAACCTGCTGTTCCCTGAGCCACGCTCGTGCGAGCAGATTCAGCTCAAGTACCCGATCATCCACAACGACCACGTCGCCAAGCTCCGGCACCTGCCGACAGACTCGCCGTTCCGGTCGACGATGATTCCGATGCTGTTCGACCCCACGTCGGGCGGTGCCGGGCTCGAACGGGCGATGGCCGACCTGTGCCGCAAGGCCAGTGAGGCGGTGGCCAGTGGCTTCAACATCCTCATCCTGTCGGATCGCGGGGTGGATGCGACCCACGCCGCCATCCCGAGCCTGCTGGCGACCTCTGGCGTGCACCATCACCTGGTGCGCGAGGGCTCGCGCACAAAGTGCGGCCTGGTGATCGAGTCGGGTGACGCGCGTGAAGTGCACCACGTGGCGCTGCTGCTGGGTTACGGCGCCGGAGTGGTGAATCCGTACCTGGCGTTCGAAACATTGGGCGACATGGTGCGGCAGGGGATGCTGCCGAAGGTGACCCAGGACGAGGCCATCGCGCACTACATCAAGGCGCTCAACAAGGGCGTCCTGAAGGTGATGTCGAAGATGGGCATCTCCACCCTGCAGAGCTACTGCGGCGCGCAGATCTTCGAAGCCGTGGGACTGAGCCAGAAGCTGGTGGACACGTACTTCACCCACACGTCGTCCCAGATTGGCGGCATCGGCATTGATGTCGTGGCCGAAGAAGTTCGGCGACGGCACGATCTGGCGTTCGGCGCCAAGCCGGTGGCACCGCAGGAACTGGAATGGGGCGGCGAGTACCAGTGGCGGCGTGACGGCGAGTACCACCTGTTCAATCCGGACACGGTGTACAAGCTGCAGCATGCCACGCGCTCCGGGCAGTATTCGATCTTCAAGGACTACACGCGCGCCGTCAACGATCAGAGCCAGCGCCGGGCAACACTGCGCGGCCTGTTCACGCTCACGCCGGTGGGCCCGGCGGTGCCACTCGACGAAGTGGAACCGATCTCGGAGATCCTCAAGCGGTTCTCGACCGGTGCCATGTCGTTCGGCTCCATCAGTCAGGAAGCGCACGAGACGCTGGCCATCGCGATGAACCGGCTTGGCGGCAAGTCGAACACCGGCGAAGGTGGCGAAGACCCGCTGCGGTTCATCCCGGACGCGAATGGCGATTCGCGACGCAGCGCGGTCAAACAGGTCGCGTCCGCCCGCTTCGGCGTGACCAGCGAGTACCTGACCAACGCCGACGATATCCAGATCAAGATGGCGCAGGGCGCCAAGCCCGGCGAGGGTGGCCAGTTGCCCGGCTCCAAGGTGTTTCCGTGGGTGGCCAAGGTGCGCCACGCGACGCCAGGCGTGGGGCTGATTTCGCCACCGCCGCACCACGACATTTACTCCATCGAGGATCTGGCGCAGCTCATTTACGACCTCAAGAATGCCAACCCGCGGGCGCGCATTCACGTGAAGCTCGTGGCTGAGGGCGGGGTCGGCACCGTCGCGGCCGGCGTGTCCAAGGCCCATGCCGATGTGGTGCTCATCTCCGGGCATGACGGCGGCACAGGCGCGTCCCCGCTGACGAGCCTGAAGCACGCCGGGCTGCCCTGGGAACTGGGGCTGGCCGAGACGCAGCAGGTACTGCTGCTCAACAAGCTGCGTGATCGCATCGTGGTGCAGGTGGACGGCCAGATGAAGACCGGCCGTGACGTCGTGGTGGCGGCGCTGATGGGCGCAGAGGAGTTCGGCTTCGCGACCGCGCCGCTGGTGGTGATGGGCTGCGTGATGATGCGCGTCTGCCACCTCAATACCTGCCCGGTCGGCATTGCGACGCAGGACCCCGTGCTGCGGGCACGCTTCACGGGCAAGGCGGAGTTTGTCGAGAACTTCTTCCGCTACATCGCGGAGGAAGTACGCGAGCTGATGGCGTCGCTCGGCTTCCGGAAGCTGGATGACATGATTGGCCGCGTCGAGTGTCTGGATGTGGCGCCAGCCGTGAACCACTGGAAGGCCAAGGGGCTGGACCTGTCGCGCGTGCTGCACGCGCCGACGATTGCGCCCGGGGCCTCGCGCCGGCAGACAACCACACAGGACCACGGACTGCACAAGGCGCTCGACAACACGCTCATCGCGCGATGCAAGGAGGCGATTGAGCACCAGACGCCGGTGTCTGTGGAGCTGACGATCCGCAACTGCAACCGCACGGTTGGGACGATGCTCGGCTACGAGATCACTCGCCGCCATGGTGGGGCTGGGCTGCCGGAGGACACGATCAGGCTGAAGTTCAACGGGTCGGCCGGTCAGAGCTTTGGTGCCTTCGTGCCGAAAGGCGTCACCATGACGCTTGAGGGCGACTCGAACGACTATGTCGGCAAGGGGTTGTCAGGTGGTCGGCTGATCATCCATCCGTCGCCGAAGTCCACGTTCACGCCCGAGGAGAACATCATCATCGGGAACGTGGCCTTCTACGGCGCCACGAGCGGCGAGGCCTTCGTGCGGGGGCTGGCCGGTGAACGGTTCGCCGTTCGGAATAGCGGGGCCACGGTGGTCGTGGAAGGCGTTGGCGACCATGGCTGCGAGTACATGACTGGTGGCACGGTGGTGGTGCTTGGCAGGACGGGGCGCAATTTCGCAGCTGGCATGAGTGGCGGCGTTGCCTACGTGCTGGACGCCGCGGACACGTTCCGCAAGCGTTGCAACAGGGCCATGGTGGACCTGGAAGCGCCAACGGATGCCGAACTCGAGGGCGTCCTGACCCTGGTGAAGCGTCATGCCGCCCTGACGGGCAGCAGCTATGCCGCCCGGCTGGTCGACCGGTGGGCGGAGGTGCGGAAGCAGATCGTCAAGGTCATGCCGCGCGAATACAAGCGCGCGCTGGCAGCCGAGGCGAAGGCAAAGGCGGAGGGCCGTGAACCGACCTTTGCTGAATTGCTCGGATTGAACACGGTGACGTCAGCGGCGGCCAGGCCGGCCGCGGCGCCAGGAGCGGTCAATGGGTAAGCCGACAGGGTTTCTCGAGATTCAGCGCAAGAAGGCGCCCAGCCGGCCGGTGGCCGAACGGCTGCAGGACTGGCAGGAGGTCTACCTGCCGTACGACAAGGACGTGCTGCAGGCGCAGGGCGCCAGGTGCATGGACTGCGGCATTCCGTTCTGTCATCAGGGGTGTCCGCTCGGGAACATGATTCCTGACTGGAACGACCTGGTGTTCCGCGACCGGTGGCGCGCGGCACTCGACCGGCTGCATGCGACCAACAACTTCCCGGAGTTCACCGGCCGTCTCTGCCCGGCACCGTGCGAAGGGTCGTGCGTGCTCGGCATCAATCAGGAGCCGGTGGCGATCAAGGCGGTCGAGGTATCGATCATCGACTACGCCTACGAGCAGGGCTGGATTGCTCCGACACCGCCGCAGCACCGGACCTGGAAGACGGTCGCGGTGGTCGGGTCCGGTCCAGCCGGACTGGCTGCCGCCGATCAGCTGAACCGCGCCGGCCATCTGGTGACCGTGTTCGAGAAGGCGGACAGAATCGGAGGGCTCCTGCGATACGGCATCCCCGAATTCAAGATGGAGAAGCGCGTGCTCGACCGGCGCCTGGCGCTGCTCGAGGCTGAGGGAATCGTGTTCCGGACGGGCGTGGATGTCGGTGGCGCCGTGCCGCTCAGCCAGCTCCGAAGCGAGTTCGATGCGGTGGTGCTGGCTGGCGGCGCCGGGGCGCCCCGCAACCTGCCCATTCCCGGTCGCGAGCTGTCGGGTGTCCACTTCGCCATGGAGTTCCTGACGCTGCAGAACAAGCGCTGCGAGGGAGACGCCATTCCCGAGGCCGGCTTCATCTCGGCCGCAGGCAAGCACGTCATCATCATCGGTGGTGGCGACACCGGGGCCGACTGCCTCGGAACATCGCTCCGGCACGG
>JAKFYA010000006.1 GCA_021731095.1 Acidobacteriota bacterium
GTTCGGGAGAGCACAGGTACGACGAAGGAAACGGTTGCCAGGCGGATGCTTCGCGCACGGGAAGGTGACGTCGAGAGGGGAATACCGATCGCACCGAAAATGGGCAAAGTCACGTTTGAGGAGGCGGCTGAGGACATCCTCAACGACTACACCACAAACGGGAAGAAGACGCGCGACGATGCTAAGGCACGGATTGATCTCCATCTTCGGCCGGCGTTCGGTGGAAGACGGCTGCTGTCCATCACCACCTCGGCCATTCGCGAGTACATCGTCGCCAGATTGGCTGAGAAGGCCGCACCCGCAACGGTGAATCGAGAATTGTCGGCTCTGAAGCGGATGTTCACACTGGCCGTTCAGGCCGGCAAGATCCACGCAAAGCCGCACATTCCGATGCTGCAGGAGAACAACACGCGCCGGGGCTTCTTCGAGCGAGAGCAGTTCGAGGCGGTCTGCAAGCATTTGCCGGTCCCACTTCGGCCACTGGTTCGGTTTGCGTACCTGACAGGTTGGCGATTGCAGAGCGAAATTCTGCCGCTCGAATGGCGACAGGTGGATTGGCCGGGTCGCGAAGTCCGGCTCGATCCTGGTACGACGAAGAACGGCGAAGGCCGCGTGTTTCCATTCACGGCTGCGCTCGAAGCGGTGTTGAAGGAACAGTTCGCCGAGCACGAGCGGCTAAAGAAGGTCGGACGGATTGTGCCCTACGTGTTTCACCGCGATGGGGACCGCATCCGAGACTTCCGCAAGGCCTTCGATTCGGCTTGTACGGCTGCCGGGTGCCCCGGACGCCTCCGGCATGACCTCCGTCGAACGGCGGTCAGGAATCTTGAGCGGGACGGCGTGCCTCGTTCGGCGGCGATGGCGATGGTCGGCCACAAGACCGAGGCGATCTATCGACGTTACGCCATCGTTGATGCCGGCGCGCTACGAGACGCTGCGGCGAAAATTGATCGTGCCGCGGGCACAATATCGGGCACACGCGAAGAAAATCCCCAGAAGTCGGCCGCCAAGACATTGGCGTAGTTCGCCAAAAACCCAGTGAATTCGTGGTGGCCCCGCTGGGAATCGAACCCAGACGACCTTGCGGTCAGCGGATTTTAAGTCCGCTGCGTCTACCAGTTCCGCCACAGGGCCCCGGACCGCTGGCGCTCAGTGCGCCTGCGGTAACGCCTGCAGCCAGGCCGCGAGCGACGGTGACTGCCGGGCCGCCAGTGTCGCACAGCTTTCAATGCGCGACACGGCGCCTTTCAGGGCGCGGTCAGCCGACGGCACGGGGTGCTGCGCGAAGAACTGCGTGAGATCGGTCGCAGCGTCCGTGGTGCAGGCGCCCCCGAGCGCACCGATCAGGCCCGGCAGGCCCTGGAAGGGGTCGAGTTTGGTCTCGAACTTCGACCAGTTGGCTTTCATGAAGGCCCACGTCCCTGCCCGCCTCGCACCGAGCAGGCCACCCATCAGCCCGGCCATGTCCTGCGAGCGGACCTCGTCTGACAGTGCCAGGCTGATGGTCCTGTCCACCAGCGCCTGGTCACCGAAGGAGGGAAGGGCAAACAGGAAGCGGTAATACTCCTCGGGATTCGACCGGACCTGCTTCATCCGCGTCACATATCGGTCGTAGAGCGTTGCGTCGCCCGTCGACGCGGCGACCTGGAGCACTGTCGTGACCAGAGCCGGCGCCACGGAGGTCGGGTCGTCCAGATAGGCCAGGGCCAGGTCGCGTGCCCGCGCCTGCACGGCGGCGGATCCGCCCATCCCTACCAGGCGCATGAGCGTGGCCCGCCGACGCTGCTGTGGCTCTGGCTCGTTCGGCTGATCTGGCCCCATGGCGGTCAGCACCGGTTCGAAGGTTGCCAGTCCCCAGGCCCGGAATCGGCCGGCATCGGCGGCTCCGGCCAGACTGCCGGCGATATAGGCCAGGCGGTTGGCCATCTCTGCTGCGACCAGCGGCGTCGGGTCGGCCGCGATGGCTGCCACCAGCTCCAGGTACGTGCCAACCTCGTGTCTGCCGGCGCGGACCAGGGCCCACTCGTCCCCGAGCAGGCCCAGTCGTTCCTGCGTGTCGAGCGCGGCCGCTGAGGCCGCCAGGGTCTTCACCGTCGCCTGGTCATACTCGGTCAGGAAGTAGCCGGCGCTGCCACTGTTCACCAATGGCGGTGCGCCGCAACCTGGCACCGTGAGTGTGGCCGTCCGGTCCCGAAGGACCGTACAGGACGCCGACCGGCCCGTCTGGGCACGAGGACAGATTGGAATCGTCCAGGTCGAGGCCGACACCTCGGCGCCCACGATGCCGGGGAAGCCCCCCTGCGTCAGCGTGAGGGCGGTGTTCCCGCCGGTGCAGCGCGCGTGCACGGATACGAGGGGCGCGCCGCGTTGCGACACAAAGCTCGACATGATGCGGTCCACGGGCTTGCCGGTCAGCCGGGCGACGGTGTTCCAGAAGTCCTCTCCCGTCGCATTGCCGTAGGCATACCGGCGGAGATACTCGCTGACCGCGCGACGGAAGTTCTGCTCGCCCACATATCGCTCAACCATGCGCAGCACGGCGCCGGTCTTCTGATAGGCGATGGCATCAAAGACTTCGTTGATCTCCTCCGGGGTCTCGACCTTGGTCCGGATGGCCCGGGTGGTCGGCAGCGAATCGGTGGCCAGCGCCGTGATGGTGTCGGCCACTCCATTGAGCGGTTCCTGCCACTCGGGCTTCCAGGCCTCGAGCGGCTTGCCGGCAGCCCACGTGGCAAAGCCTTCATTCAGCCAGATGTCGTCCCACCACTGCATCGTCACCAGATCGCCGAACCACTGGTGCGCAATTTCGTGCGACATGGTCGAGGCGATGTTCCGCAAGGTCGTGGCAGATGCGCGATCGGGATCGGCCAGCAGGGAGGCTTCGCGGAAGGTGATGGCGCCGGCATTCTCCATGGCGCCGGCCGAGAAGTCCGGAATGCCGATGATGTCCATCTTGCCGAAGGGGTACTTGATGCCGAAATAGTCGTTGAAGTAGGCCAGCGCGTGCTCGGCTGCCTGGAGGGCAAAGCCGGTCAGGGCCAGCTTGTCGGGAGTTGCGCAGACGCGAATGGGCGTGTCACCGACGCCGCCGCTGCGGCAGACAAAGTCGCCCACCAGCATCGTGACCAGGTACGAGGACATCTTCGGCGTGCGGCCGAAGGTCAGGGTGTGCTTGCCTGGCTCGGGGCCAGGACGGTCAGTGAGCTGCCGACCATTCGAGATGGCGACATCCGACTGGTCCACCATCAGGGCAATGTCAAAGGTGGCTTTGTAGGCAGGCTCGTCGAAGCAGGGAAAGGCCCGGCGGGCATCCGTGGCCTCCATCTGCGTCACCGCATACTTCCGGCCATTCGCCTGACTGAGGTAGAACCCCCGCAGTTCCAGATTCAAGGTGCCAGTGAAGGCAATCGCGATCGTGACCCGCCCGGGCGCGATGTCTGCAGGGACCGACAACGTGACCGTCTCCGCGCGACGGTCGAATACCGGCGTGGCTGGCTGGGTGCGACCTCGGCTCGTTACCGAGACGGCACCGAACTGCAGTTCGGCGGCATGCAGCGTAATCTGACGCGTTGTGCGCCTGGCCTGTGCCCGGATGGTGGCTGTGCCGCGAAAACTGTTGGTCGCCAGATCCGGAGCGAACCAGAGCGTGTAATGTTCCGGGACGACGTCTCCCGACAGACGCTGGGCGCCAGCAGGCGCCGAGCCGACTGTCAGCAGACACAGACATGCAAGGGTGATTGCAGAATAGGTCAGTCGCGGCATACCACACGGTAGCATCGGGCCTGCCTTTCGGGGAATGCGTCCGGTGTAGGCTGGGGTGTTGGCAGGATTCTGGCAATCTGGCTACCAGCCCACCTGTCGAGGGGCTGTTTGCGCGTCGGGCCATGTAAGGAGTGCCACGAGGCGGTAGAAATGACATTGACGGCCTGTGAGGGCCGCCTGAGGAGCAGAGACCATGCGAGCACGGATGCTTGTGGCGACAGTGAGCGTGAGTGTGATGGTGGGATGCGGAGCCCCGGCCGGTCCGGGAGACGCTGCCACGGCGCCGGCCGCGATGCCGGCTGGCGAGGCGCCGGCAGCCGACGCGTCGCCGGTGGCCACCGCTGACGTGCCGGCAGCAGCAGCCGCTGCGTCCGGTGGGGGCCACGTGCCCGCGGTGACGCCGACGCCGGCGGCCGCTCCGAAGCCGGCCCCACGGGTGGCGACCGGGGCGGCGGCTGCACCGGCTGCGGCCAGTGTTCCGCCTTCAGCGGCACCCGCGCCGACGGCGCCAAAGGCACCAGCCTTTCGTGACATCACGGTGCCTGCGGGCACCGCGCTCGCGCTGACCCTGAAGACGACGGTCTCGTCCGAGTCGAGCACCGTCAACAGTCCGGTCCGGGCGACGCTGGCCTCCGCGGTGGTCGTGGATGGCATCGACGTACTGCCGGCGGGTGCCGAGCTGGGCGGCGTGGTGAGTGACGTGGCCGCCTCCGGCCGCGTGAAAGGGCTGGCCGAGGTGGCGCTGCAGTTCACCTCGATCGATGTCGCGGGCGCCACGCACGACCTGCGCACGGAACCAGTGGTCCGCCGCGCGGAGGCCTCAAAGGGCTCGGATGCCAAGAAGGTCGGCATCGGCGCGGGTGCCGGAGCCGCCCTGGGGGCCCTGCTCGGGGGTGGCAAGGGTGCGGCCAAGGGGGCGGCGGTCGGCACCGCAGCCGGCGCCGGTGTCGTGCTCGCCACCAAAGGCAAGGACGTGCGCCTCGAACCAGGCAGCGAACTCCGGACCGCTCTCACGGCACCGCTGACCCTCCGCGTGCCGCGCTAGACGGGCGTGCGCTACATGCGCGAGACGTCGGCACGTCCGCGCCACAGCGCCTGCCGTTCCGCAGGGAGGCCCGCGATGACCGCATCAAGGGCCTCCTGATCGGGACCGATGTAGAACTGGAAGGAGTGGCGCTCAACGCCCGCGTACGAGGTGGGAATGTCCACCCCGTGCGCACCGCCCGAGTTCAGGAACATCACCGCCGTATTCGGACGGTAGGGCACCACGGTCACCAGTTCGACACGCCCGCCGTTCCGCTCCGGATAGTAGGTCTCCTGGTAACTCGCCTCGCGGTCGTGGTGAACCCGGAAGAGCTGGGTGCCGAACGCTTCGCTGTCGCGTGGCCGCGCGAAGTACAGCAGGCAGGTGACCAGCGCCCGCTTGGGGTCGCGATGCGGATCCAGGTGATAGCCCTCACGCCGTAGCATGAGCCGTCCGCCGGCAACCGCTTGCGGCAACGAGGCCGCCTGTTCGCGCAGGGCGGACCCGAACAGGGCATCCAGATGCCGCGCCAGCGGCTCCGCGAACTTCTCGAGGATGGCCGGACGAATGGCCTCACGTGCCACCAGATCCACGAAGTCCCAGACGCGGGTCGACAGCACCGGTCCGAAGTCCATCGGGATGCGGATGTTCTGCTTGACCGGATCCTTCTGCCCGAAGAAGACCTCGGGCGGGATGGCGTTGAGCGTCAGGCGGTACACATCGTCCGGCATCAGGGACTCGGCCACGATGTGCGGGAACGGCTCCAGCTCGAGCGTCGCGTTCGCAATGGACCGTCGCACGTGTGCCGTCACGCGCGCCAGGTCCAGCGTGCGGTCGAGTGAGGCCACCAGGTCACGGTGCTTGTCATCCAGTCGGGCGGCTTCCTTCAGCTGCTGGGCGTGGCGCTCCATCCGCTCGGCCCGATCAACCACGGCCTGCTGGTTCGCTTCGAGCCGCTCGACCGCGCGGGCCAGTCGCGTGATCTCCTTCTGCAACTGATCGGCGGAGTGATCGATGTCCACCTTCCAGGCCTCACGAATGAGTCTGGTCAGCGGGAAGCGCTTGGCAAGTGCAGTCAGGAGCGGGGATGGCACGGGTTACCTCGAACGAAGCGAATCGGACAGTGCACGTGTGGCGTGGACCACGGCGCGGGCGCCGGCCAGTCGGGTAGGGAGACCGACTCCGGCAGGGCCTGCCGTGCCGAGCGGTGTGACCGGTAGGGTGTCGGGGAGGTCAGCGGCACGCGCGAGGGCCATGGTCTGTGACCACGAGGCCAGCTCACGACCGGCGCGCGCCAGGTGATCGGGTCGCAGCATGAAGGACGCCAGGGCTCCTGCGGCCGCCCGCGGCAGCTCGGGCTCCTGCGGGAGGAACAGCCTGCCGAGGCG
>JAKFYA010000388.1 GCA_021731095.1 Acidobacteriota bacterium
CCCAGCGCGCCGCCGGCGCCGACGACCCGGTGGCACGGAACCGAGGTGTCCTCGCAGGTGCGCATCACGGCACCGACGGCCCGGTGGGCCAGAGGCCTGCCGGCCAGCGCGGCTATGTCTCCATAGGTTGAGACCCGTCCTCGGGGAATGCGTCGCACGCTGGCAAGCACGCGCGCCGTGAACTCCGTCCGCATCTCAGTGTCGACCGATGATGACCCGCGCCAGGACGTCGACGCCTCCGAGATTGGACTCTCCCAGGGCGTTGCCCACGCTGTTGGCGTGATCAAGTGCCCCTGGGATTGTCCGCCACCGCACTTCTCCTGCCGCGGCGACCCATCGGCCGAGAGGCAGGTCCAGTCCTCCTATCAACTGGAATCCGGTGAAGGTGTGCGGGGCATCGTCGCTACCGGTGGCAGCAGTGGCCATCTCAGACACCCGGTGCCAACCCATCCCACCGCCGAGGTACGGGTGCGCCTTCCAGCCACGCCGCTGCCAGCGGTATCCGGCGCTGACCTCGACAGGCGTGATGGTCAAGGTGTTGGAGACGCCCAGGGGATAGACCGTGCCATCGAGCACGACCACGCGCTGTCCGGACTTCCGGATGCGGGACAGGCGGATGTCACCAAACAGGCCTGGTCGAGTGAGGACGGCAATGCCACCGCCGAAGACGGGTGCCCGCGCGCTGTCAAACACGGCCTTGAAGCTCTCGGTCGCGGTGAAGGTCTCCAGACCGGCGTCGACCGCCACCCGTATGACCAGCTCCGGCCGAATCGGACCCCGCGCCGCGTGTCGGCTCTGTGCCAGCGCTGGCGCGACAGCCAGCAGGCAGCCCAGCGCCGTGAGGAGGCACCAACGCCAGAGTCTGCGTTGCGTCATCGGATCAGCCCCATTCCTCGCAGCGCGGCGCGCGGATTGATCAGCCCATAGCCGTATTCATTGTCACGCCCAGGCGTGCCAAGGTCCGTGGCATAGCGCTCCATGACGGCTTCGACGGCTGCCGGCGTCGAGATGCCCTGCTGGATGAGCAGTGCGGCGAAGCCAGAGACATGCGGCGTGGCCATCGAGGTGCCCTGATAGGTGTCGTACGTGAAGATGTCAAACCGCGGCGGCCCGTAGCGGGACGGACCCAGTGAGAAGCGGTCGACCTGTGCAGGGTCGTACGTCTGCTGAATGATCCCGCTGTCGCGGACGCCACTCCTGGAGTTCCCGCCAGGCGCGGCCAGTTCGATGTAGGGCGCGACATTCGAATAGAACGCCCGTGTCCGATCCGGACCGATGGCTCCCACAGCGACCATGCCATCAATGTCTCGCGCAAATTCGGCCAGGCGATTGATTGGATTGCCCTCTTCGAACTCGTTGCCGCCAGCGGCCACCACGAACGCACCACGTCGCACGGCGTACTCGATTGCCGCGCGGATGGCCGGCGCCGGGGCTCCATCGCGTCCGATGCTCAGGTTGATGACCTTGGCGCCGTTGTCGGCCGCATATCGGATGCCACGAGCCACGACATCATCGGTGGCCTCATACGGGCTGCCGAAGACGGCATCCCAGTCGCTGTCGATGACTTTCACAGGCATCAACCGGACGTTGTAGGCCATTCCCGCGGTCCCGACAGCGTTGTTGGTGAGCTGGCCAATCGTGCCGGCGACATGGGTGCCATGACCGTCGAGGTCCAGCGGCGAGTTGTCGCCCCAGATCAGGTCAATCGGAGCGACAAATCGATCGGATGGTCCCAACTCGGGCGCGGCGGCAAACGGAATCGTCACGCGGCCCAGTGCCGGATAGGTGCCAACCCCACTCATCACAAACCGGTCGGCGACGAACGTGATCGACGCGTTGCGGTAGGCGACGCCCGTATCCAGTACCGCCACGATCACCGAGGACGACGAACCCGGGTTGAGATCCCAGGCCCGTTCCATGTCGAGCACGCTGAAGTTCCACTGCCGGGCATAGAGCGGGTCATTGGGTACCAACAACGGCCGGACCCGGTAGCGGGGCTGGGCGTACTCCACATCCGCTCTTGCGGCCAAGGCCGAGGCGGCGTCCTCGGGGCTCTCACCGTCCGCCAGCGTCACAATCGAGAAGTCCGCCCAGGTGGGCCTGAGAGTCGAGGTCGCGCCGACACGGCTGAGGGAGGCGGCGCGTGCGACCGAGGTCGCGCTGTCCCTGAACTTCACGATCACGCTGCCTTCGAGGAAACGCTGTCTGCGCGACACCCTCTCCCGGCTGATGCTGTGGCGAGGCTCGACAGGGGCGTCGACCGGGTTCAGGCCACGGTCGAGTGCGACGTAAGGCACGTCGGCCGTCACCTGTCTGAGCGTGGCGGGTTCCTGCCCCTGGAGAGCCACGAACAGGCCGAGGAGCGTGGCTGCCAGGACCGGAGTGGCGCGGTTCGATGGCATGGCTGGGAACATGAGGCGTCTCCGGCCGATTGTGTCACGCATCCGAGGCGAGGGCACTGAGCGGGTCCAGGTCCACGGTGTCAGGGTCCACGGCTTCCACCACGGCCCTCGGAAAGTCGCCTCTCCAGTCCCGCTCCCAGGTATTGGCCAGTTCCGGGGTTTCCATTCGCTCGCCCGCGCTGTTGAACAGAATCTTGACTTGAGGCCGGAACGGATCCTCGGGATGCTCGGCCGTGACGACGCCCACTTCCTCCGTATTCAGCCGGACGAACGTGCCAATCGGGAACAGACCTATCAGATTGACGAACCGGCGGAGCAGCACCTGGTTGAAGGCCGGATTGCCCTGCTCGTGCATGATCGCCTTGATGCGGAGGTTGGCGAGTCCCTCCCGGTAGGGACGGTTGCTCCTCAACGCGTCAAAGACATCGGCAATGCTGACAATCATGGTGCACAGGTTGAGTGACCGTGCGCCGATGTGTTCCGGGTACCCGCTCAGGTCCTGCTTCAGGTGATGTTCAAAGGCCACAATGGGTGCCAGGGCCGGCATCTCAGGCGTGCGGCGCAGAATGTGTGCCCCGTCCACCACATGGCGCTTCATCACCTGGAATTCGTCCTTCTCGAGCTTGCCTGGCTTGTTGAGCACCTCGAGTGGCGTATTCACCTTCCCGATGTCGTGCATCAGCGCAGCGAAGCCGAACTCGCGCAGCAGGGGACCCTCCATGCCGAGGGCTCGCGCCTGTGCCATGGAGAGTGCCGCCACGTTCACCATGTGCGTGAAGGTGTAGTTGTCGTACTTTTTCAGCGCCGTCAGCGCCATCAGGGACGTCCGGTCCTGATTGACGATGTTGGCGAGGCTGTCGATGATTTGCCTCGCCGTGGCCGGGTCTGGCTGGTCTCCCGCGCGTGCCTGTTCCCACAGGTGCTCGGCCGAGGACACCGCCGTGGAATAGACCTGGCGGGCGGCTTCGATGCCGGCGCTGTCCTCGAGCGTCTCTTCCACCGCCAGTCGTCCGACCACGATTCTCCGGACGCCGCGTGCCGTGAGTCGGTCACCCACCGGGCGCCCCTGTCCGCGCACCGCCAGTTCGGTGAGGAGCGCCGACACGTCATCCCTGCCGACCCCGTGGTGGAACGTAATCTTCTCCACCTCTTTGTCGCGCAGCGCGCGGACGAATCCGGTCAACGAAGCAGACCCTCGTCCCAGGCGCGTGTCGCCAACGACGACATCGTCCCCGATGAAGCCGACGGTCACTGACGAAGCATCCGCGAAGAAGGTGGCGCAACAGGTTGTCAGCGCGTCAATCGCGCGGGTCACCAGCGGATGTCCCGGGCTGTACAGCTCGGCCGCCCTGAGTCCCGAGGCGAGACGTCGTACCAGTTCTTCCGGAGGAGTCATGACGTCTCCTTGACGAGACGGCGTAGCAGGCGGTCTCCTGAGCGCGCCGCGCCATCGAGTGCGAGGGTGGCGTGCTCGGTGCCGATCGCCCGCAGCACGGCGATAGCCCCGCGCTTGACGGCGGTGGCCTTTCGCCGGGCAAACAGTCGCGTTCGTGTCATGACATGCACCGTCGACGCGACAGCCCTGTCATCGGCCAGCTGCCGGAGTGCATCGAGCATGGCCAGCACCACGCCGTGGTCCTCGCCAAACGGATCCATCTCTGTCAGCAATGACGCCAGCATCGGCACGACCCTGGTCTCGCGTGTGCTGACGAGGGCATCCACCAGTGTCCGGCGGGCCTCTCCACCCGACGTGCGCAACGCGGCCTGGATCACGCGACTGGCCGACGGATCATCGATGGCGGCCAACGCCGCGAGGACGGCTGGCACAACGCGGTCGTCACCGCGCCGGAGCAACGTCTGCAGCGGGGGGACGGCTTGCGGGCTGCCCGTGGCGCCCAGCAGTCGGGCCACCGTGCGCCTGGTAAGCCACCGCTCGTCCGTGACCAGGCTGCCCAGGTGGGGAATGGCCCCGGCACCGAATCCAGTCACGATCTCGCTCGCGCGCAAGGCCGCGACAGGAGACGTATCGGCGTCGAGCAGCGGCAGCAGCGCCCGGGTGGCGGTGGGCCCAATCAACCGGCAGCACTGGCCGCAGACGGCCGCAGCCGGACCGTCGAGTTCACCGAGGATGGCTGTCGCTTCGCGCAGGGCAGGAGTACTGCCCAGGTCGGTCAGCACGGCGCGGCAGGCTGCGGGGGCTTTGGCATCCGGGCGTTCTGCCACGTCGGCCAGGGTTGTCAGCACCAGATGCGCGTCGTCAAACGCGCCGGACAGCAGCAAGTCCTCGCACAGCGCACCCAGGTCTCTGGCGATGCCGGCGGCACGTTCTGCCGAGTCTTCGATGCGCAGCAGGTCGATGACCAGCAGTACCGAGAGGCGGCGCACGTTGTCCTGGCCCAGCGTGTCAATCCAGCCGGGCAACTCAGGTGGCAAGTCGCCAGTCGCCATGGCTGCCGCCCTGGCTCCGGCTCCGGCCAGGGACGTCTGGTAGCTCTCCGACACGTAGGGTGATTCGTCGTAACTCAGGAGCAGTTCTTCCATCGAGGACCAGGCCGCGCTGAACTGTCCGCCGCGGCCGAAGTCGCGCTCGCTCAGCAATGACCGGGTCAGGTGCAGGACGCGGCGTTTGCGTTCCGTGTCAGGCGCAATCGTACCGAACGCCTGGGCCAGGCGGGCAGAGGCCTTGCCGTCCCGTGCCAGAGCCGTGGCCAGCAGGCGCGCCACGGTGTCGTCATCGAAGGCCGCGGCGATGCGCTCCACGATGGGGGTGTCCTGCATCGACTCGTCGGCCAGCATCATCTGGGCGACCAGATGGGGATCCAGCCTCGCAGTTGCGGCGGCCACGTTGCGGAGCACCGTGCTCAGCCGGTCCGGATCCAGCACCTGGACAATGCCGGTCAGATGGCGGAAAACAGCCAGTACGGTTGCGGCCTGGGTGGTGATAAGCGGTGAGCCGTCCAGGTTCCGCTTGGGCGCGGCGACGGCTTCCGCCAGTTCGCCAATTTCGCCAGCGTCGCCCGCAATTTCGAGCAGACGCTGCTGCTGGCTCTCGTCAAAGACCTTCCGGCCTTCGACCATCGCGTTGACCAGGGAGCGCCAGACGTCGTCGCGCCGGTCAGCCTGCACGGTGACGTCGCGGTCCTCAAGCAGCTTCTCGTAGTCGATCTGTTCCAGTGCGATGGCCGGGTGGCCGTCCCGCGTCCAGCTTGTGGCCGGCCCGCCCTCTGCCCGCAACGCATCGGCATTCCTGGCCAGCAGACGCAAGAGGGCCTCGATGGCCTCTGCGGGGACCTCTCCCAGAAAGGTGACCTGGAGCAGGTCGCGGTCATGCAGGAGCCGGGCGACTTCGGCCACAGGGGCCTCCG
The DNA here is from genome assembly GCA_021731095.1 of Acidobacteriota bacterium. Taxonomy (GTDB): domain Bacteria; phylum Acidobacteriota; class Vicinamibacteria; order Vicinamibacterales; family UBA2999; genus JAKFYA01. The sequence continues at coordinate 5,768 of JAKFYA010000388.1, forward strand.
CAGGCAGTGGCAATCCCGCGACCAGCAGTGTGGTCGGAGTGACAGCGAACGTGAAGGCAGCGCCGGCGACACTGGTGCGGAGCCCCTCTGCCAGGCGCGCAACTGCGCCAGACACTGCCGGATGTTCGGGCGGATAGAGCGCCCAGGCGCGCACGGCAGCGGCCAGCGACCGACTCAGCGCCGTGGACTGCCGGATGAGTTCCGGCGAAAGGACCGGGGTTGGTGACATCTGCCTGCGGTGTCGGGGGTGCGGATGATTATACTGGGGCCTTCCATGCGAGCCGTCGACATCATCATCCGGAAGCGGGACGGCCTGGCGCTCACGCGCAAGGCCATTGACACGTTTGTCGACGGCGTGACGCACGGGACGTGGCCTGACTATCAGGCC
>JAKFYA010000060.1 GCA_021731095.1 Acidobacteriota bacterium
GCCAGCCGTCTCGAGGTGCTCGGCCACCGTTTCATTGGCGAGCAGCATGAACTCCTCGATGATCCGGTGGGCCACGTTCCGCTCGGTGGCCACGATGCCCTCGATCTCGCCGAACTCCGTCAACAGGACCTCGGCCTCAGGCAGGTCGAAGTCGATCGCGCCGCGCCGACGCCGGCGCTGGTTCAGCACGTCGAACAACTCGTGCATCAGCTCGAACATCGGCACGAGCGTCGCATACTGGGCCATGACCGCCGCGTTCCGGTCTGTCACGATGGCCGCGACCTCGTTGTAGGTCATCCGCGCATGGCTGTGAATGACGCCGTCATGCATTTCGTGACGCACCACCTGTCCGCGCGCGTCCACTTCCATCAGACACGACTGCACGAGTCGGTCGACATGCGGGTTCAGACTGCAGAGGCCCGTCGCCAGCTCGGCCGGAAACATGTGGACGGCCCGCTCGGGAAAATACACGGATGTGCCACGCGCATAGGCCTCTTCATCAAGCGCGCTGCCCTCGGCGACGTAATGAGACACATCCGCGATGTGCACACCGAGCCAGTAGTGTCCGTTGGGCAACTTCTCGATCGTGATGGCATCGTCGAAGTCACGCGCATGCTCGCCATCAATGGTGACGGTCGTCACCGGGCGGAAGTCCGTCCGGCCGGCCAGGTCCGCCTCCCGCACCTCCCGCCCCAGGCGCACCGCTTCGGCAACCGCCTCAGGCCCATGGGCATCCGGAATGCCGTAGGACCGGATGATGACCTGCGTGTCGACGCCGGGCTCCTCGACCTTCCCGAGGACCTCACGAATCCGGCCCACGGCCGGGTGTGACGCCGTGGGCCACTCGGTCAGCTCCACGACCACCATTTCATCGGCCTCGGCCGACAGCGCCCAGCCAGTCGGGATGTGGATGGCATCGCCAAGGCGACGGTCGAACGGCACCACCCAACCCAACCCGTCTCGACCCGCCTCATAACTGCCGACCACCTGGGCGTGCTTGCGCTCGAGCACCTCGACGATGCGTCCCTCGAACCCCTTGGCACCCCGGCGCTCCACCTTCGCCACCACGCGGTCACCATGCATGGCCTCGCCGATCGCCGTCGGCGGAATGAAGACGTCGTCAGCGCGCGCGTCTGCCTTGGACGCGCTGGCCGGCACGCCGTCCGGTCGCACAAACCCATACCCTGACGGGTGCGCCTGGAGGCGCCCCACGACCAGGTCTCGGGCATCGGGCAGGCCGATCCGGTTGCCGCGGGTCTCGACCAGGGCACCGGCCTTGACCAGCGCCTTGATCTGACGCCGGAATGCCGGTGCGTCCCGTTGGGTGATGCGCAGAATCCTGGCCAGATCCCTGACCGTGGCCGGATGGGAGACCTGCTCCCGGATGAGGGTCAGCAGGTCAGGTTGTGTCTCGTTCATTCAGTCTTTCGGGGCGGCCAGCAGCAGCTGCACATCGCCCACATTGGTCGCCGTGGGCCCGGTCATGACCAGGTCACCCAGGCGACGGAAGTAGTCGTACGTATTGTTATCGTCCAGTGCAGCCCGGGCACCCTGTGCCCCGCATGCGGCTGCACGAGCCAGCGTGCCCGTATCTGCGATCGCGCCGGCTGCATCAGTCGGCCCATCCACGCCATCCGTGCCGATGCTGGCCCAGGCCAGTTCGCGCCCGTCCCGTCGAGCCTGCGCCAGCGCCTGCGCGCACGCCAGCGTGAACTCCTGGTTTCGACCGCCCCGGCCTGCACCACGCACTTGGACGGTGGTTTCTCCGGCTGACACCAGGCACACGGGTCCGGCATCGGCATCCAGACACCGCCCGGCCCACGCAGCCCACGCAACGGCCGCATCACGCGCCACGCCGGTGACCCGGCCAGCGCGGCGACACACGCGGTATCCACGCTGCGCCGCAGCCGCGACAACGGCATCGACGGCGTCTCGTGCGCTTCCTGTCACCAGTGACCGTGCGCGCACAAGCCGCGGATCTCCCGGCTTGGGGGACTCGTCGACAGTACCGCCGACACCGGCGGAGAGCCGGGCCACGACGGCCGGCGGGTACGCCCCCGTCCCCTCGTGCATCTCCAGCACCGCCAGCGCCTCGGAAAAGGTCGAGGGGTCGGCCACGCCTGGGCCCGAGCCAATGACGGAGACATCGTCGTCCGCCACGTCGGACAGGGCAAGCGTCAGCATTGCGCCGCGACAGGATGCCGCGAGGTGGCCTCCCTTGATGGACGAGAGGTGCTTTCGCACGCAGTTCAACGCACCAATCGTAGCCCCGGCCCCCAGCAGCCGCTTCACCGTGTCACGTTTGTCCGCCAGCGTGATGCCCTGTGCCGGCAGGGCCAGCAGGGCCGATGCCCCACCGGACAGGAGCACCACGAGGAGCGCATCAGTGGCAGCCCCTTGCGCGACCCGCAGGGCCTCGCCCCCGGCCGCGATGCTGCCTTCGTCTGGCACTGGATGGCCACCGGCCCACCACGCCATCTCGAGCCCTGGCGCCAGCCCGGCGGGCGACACGCCCAGCCGCCGCCCTGGCCTCCCGTGCAGGAACGGGATGAGACCGCGCATCATCGGCTCCGCAGCCTTGCCGGCGGCAATCACGTGGACAGCTGACGCCACCGCGAGAGCGGTGGTGACTTCATGGTGTGTGCCCACGCGCGTCATCAGGACTGCGGGATCAACGGCAGCGATGGCCGCATCCATCAGGATGCGGAGGTCTGCGCGGAGCGACGCGATTCGGGTCGTTAGTGAACCTGTCGGGGGTCGGTCCAGGAGAACAACCCGGCAGAAATGTTGAACTCCCTGAGGAGATCAGCCACCAGCGTGTTGGCATCCTGGGTGGTACACAGGCGGTCCAGCTCAGCCATCACCCGGCGCAGCGCCCGTTCCATGTCGGCAATCGCACGCTCGGAATAGCAGTCGCGCTGCTCGTCCAGCGTTCGCTGGCAGCGCATGAATTCCTCGCGATAGAAGTCTGACAGGCTGGGAAGGCCGTGATCGCCCACCGGTCGGTGGGAGGACGGGAAGCGTGAGGAGCGAGTCCTTGACGCTGGCATATGCCGGATGTAGAAAGTCTACCGACCGCTCACCAGTCGTGTCAACGGCAACCTACGACACGGTCCGGCTGGCCGCAAATCCGCCAAGGCCGCCGACCGTCATGCCACCCACCACGAGCAGGGCACAGGTGCCTCCGCCGAGGAAACGGAGCGCCTCTGCACCAAGCGCGGCGGCCACGGCGCTGCCCCACCAGACCTGCGCCATCCAGAAGCCGCCCGCGAGCACCAGCAGGGCTGCGAGTGCGCCAAGTCCGCCCTGCATCACGCCCTCCACGACGAAGGGACCGCGGATGAAGACATACGGTGCGCCCACCAGTTGCATGATATCGACTTCGTTCCGGCGAGCGTGCAGCGCCAGTCGCACCACAGCTGCCACGGTCAGGGCCGCCGCCGCCATCATGACCAGCGCAAAGGCCAGCCCCACCCGACGCACGGTCACGAGCAGGGCGGCGACGCGATCCATCCACTGTCTGTCGAAGCGCACGTCTGCCACGCCGTCCATGGCCCCAAGCCGACCGGCCAGGGCCGACACCTGCTGACTGGCCCCGGAGCCCTGACGCAGCCGCACTTCGATGGAGGCGGGAAACGGATTGCCCTCGGGTGTGCCAGCCAGAGCCGCCAGATCCGCGAAGTCACGACGGAAACGCTCCAGCGCATCAGCCTTGGTCACCGTGACCCGACCCGCCACCGCGGGTTCTCCATCCAGCAGCGCCTCAACGGCCCGCTTCTCACTGTCGGTCGCGGTATCGCGCAGAAAGACCGAAAGCTCCGCACCGCTTGCCCAGTCCCCCACCACCCGCTCCAGGTTCGAGGTCAACAGCAACAGCGCACCCAGCACCAGCATGGCCAGTCCGATGGCGGCCATGGCCAGCATGCTGGCGCCTCGCCGCCGCCACAGACTGGCGGCCGCCTCACGACAGGCGTAGCGGAGGGCGTTCATCCGACCTCCACCACCCGGCCCTGGTCGAGGGTGATCGTACGCCGGCCCACCAGGCGGATCAGCTCACGATCATGCGTGGCGACCAGCACCGTGGTGCCAGCGGCGTTGATTTCGCGGAACAGATTCATGACCTCGAGGGAGAGGTCCGGGTCGAGATTTCCCGTTGGCTCATCAGCCAGCAGCAGCGCCGGCTCGTTCACCAGGGCTCGGGCGATCGCGACACGCTGCTGCTCGCCGCCGGAGAGGTCGCCTGGATACGCATTCATCCGGTGCTGCAGCCCCACCCACTTCAGCACCTGAAAGGCCTTCCGGCGCTGCTGGGCCAGCGGGACGCCCTGAACCTCGGGTACGAACGAGATGTTCTCCAGCACGGTCCTGGTCGGGATGAGCTTGAAGTCCTGAAACACGAACCCGATGCCGCGGCGGTACTCCTGGACCTCAGTCTTCGAGAGCGTGGCGAGATTGTAGCCGTTCACGAACAGCTCACCCTCGCTTTGCCGTTCCTGCATCAACAGCAGGCGCAGGAATGTGGACTTCCCCGCGCCACTGGCGCCGGTGAGAAACACGAATTCTCCGCGGAGCACCGAGAGATTCAGCTCCTTCAGCGCGTACAGCCCCCGGCTGTAGAACTTCGAGAGATGTCGTGCCTCGATGAGCGCGTTAGGTGATCCCGACACGAACCAGCCTCAGCCCTGCGACGTCTCGCCGTCGAGCTCGCGCTTGAGGAGGGCGTTGGCCAACTTGGGATTCGCCTTCCCCTTGCTGCCCTTCATCACCTGCCCCACGAGAAAGCCGAAGGTCGTGGTTTTTCCGGCACGATACTGCGCAACCGCATCGGCATTGTCCGCCATGACCGCGCGGATGATCGCCACCACGGCGCCCTCGTCACCAATCTGGGCCAGCCCTTCTGCCTCGACGATAGCCTGCGCGCCACGACCGGTGTCGAACATCTTGACCAGAACGTCTTTGGCTATCGAGTGACTGATGGTCCCCTTGTCGACCAGCGCTGTCAGTGCCGCCAGCGCGTCCGCCGCCGGCACACTGGCATCAGCCAGACCGATGCCGCGCTCGTTCAGGACCTGCTGAAGGGGTCCCATGACTAGGTTGCTGTTGGCCTTGGGTGACGCGAACGCCTGATTGACCCGCTCGTAATACTCCGCGAGTTCCGCAGACTGCGTCAGCACCCCCGCATCATACTCAGGCAGCCCATACTCCCGGATGAACCGCTGTCGGCGGGCATCGGGCAACTCCGGCATGGACGACCGCAGCGCTTCGATCCGGGCCTCGTCGCACACCAGGGGCGGCAGATCCGGTTCGGGGAAATAGCGATAGTCATGCGCCTCTTCCTTGCTGCGCATGGAGAAGGTGCGACCGGCGGCCGCGTCCCAGAGACGCGTTTCCTGCACGACGCGCCCACCAGAGGAGACCAACGCGGTCTGGCGCTCGATCTCGTACTCGATGGCCTTTTCGAGATACCGGAACGAGTTGACGTTCTTCACCTCGGACCTGGTGCCGAACGCCTGCTGACCCACGGGACGGATGGAGACGTTGGCGTCACACCGCAGACTGCCCTCCTCCATATTGCCGTCGTTCACACCGATCCAGGTGAGGATGGCGTGTACGCGCGAGAAGTACTCGGCCGCTTCGGCTGCCGACCGGATGTCTGGCTCGCTCACGATCTCGATCAGCGGCACACCGCTCCGGTTGAGGTCGATCCCGGACGACTTCCCGGCGTCCGAGCCGCCCGCATGCACCGACTTGCCGGCATCCTCTTCCATGTGGACACGGGTGATGCCAATGCGCGTGGTCTGTCCATCAACCGTCACATGGACCGCCCCACGCAGTGCGAGGGGCTGTTCGAACTGCGAAATCTGGTAGCCCTTCGGCAGGTCCGGATAGAAGTAGTTCTTTCGCGCGAAGACCGAGGTGTGCTGCACCTCGCAACCAAGCGCGAGCGACGCCGTAATGGCGAAGTCCACAGCCTGCCGGTTGAGCACGGGGAGTGCTCCCGGCAGGCCCAGACACACGGGACAGACCTGAGAATTCGGTGGCGCCCCAAATGCCGTGCTGCACCCGCAGAAAATCTTGGTGCGCGTCAGCAGATGGGCATGAATCTCAAGCCCGATGACAGCTTCGAAGTCCACCTA
>JAKFYA010000165.1 GCA_021731095.1 Acidobacteriota bacterium
AACTCCCGCTCGATGCTCACGAAGCTGAGGCCCTGGCACGTGTCCCTCCTGGAATTCCACCAGTACATCGACATCGCTCTCGGGTCGGAAGTCGTCGCGAAGCACAGAGCCGAACAGTGCCAGACGTTTGATGTGATGCCGTTGGCAGAACGCCGACACGGCATCGCGGTCGATGAAGATGTGCGGACTCATGGTTCCATCCATGATACCGCTGGTCGTCGACGGCCGCGGGATCCCCGAGGGAAGGTACTGGCAAGCCACCGGCAGGCCGAGAAGCGACCGAGAAGGCGATTTCAGTGGCCCAGAGTGGGCTAACACTGGGCTAACGCCGCGACGAAACTGCCTGAAACGGCCTGCATCGGATTGATACAGGATTGCTCGGGCTTCCACGTGATCGCTGTTTCAGCGCGTACCGTCTGATTGCATCCGGGCAGACTCAAAATCCTGGGTCCCGAGAGGGGCGTGCGGGTTCGATTCCCGCCCCCGGCACCAACGCCTATCGATATGAGCCTTGCGACTCTGCACCGGAAGCGGCGGTCCGGACGACTCTAGATAGATCCACCGAGCCCGTTCGCAATCACGCCGTTCGCTGGGCGACGAAGTGACGCCCCGACGAAGCGGACTTCCACAAAGAACCGTATCAACCCGTCGCTCAGACTACACGCCTCGCATCGGCCCTTGACCCTGGCGATCAGTACTCACGCTGCGTTCATGAATGCCGCGGCCATTTCCAGGTCCGCGGGCTCAGAGAACGCTCCTGCGCGCCGCCGGTCGTCGTCGGTACGCGGGCCAGGTTTTCGCAAACCCTTCGACCGTCGGTCTGCAGTCCTTGCGACCTCGGCTGATTCGTCGCCACGAACATGCGCTTGGCGACCAACCAGTGGGCGAGAGGCTCGCTGGGATGATCGACATCGACTGGGCGTCGGGTTGAATTCTCGCCCGACGGCTGCAGCAGCATCTGCGGACGCGGCATGACGATGTCCGACCTGAGGAAGCGAAAACTTCCGCTGAAGGGCGCGGTTCAGTCGAACGGTAAAGTTCGGTGAAATTTGGTAAAGGCGGCGCCGACTTGCCTTCGAGGTGCCCTATGCTGACGTTCCGCGTCGGATGGACGTGGCCGGGGGTTGAGCGTGGCCGATTGGACCTTCGAAATTCTTCGCGCCGAGGATCTTCTCTCCCTGCGCGTCAGCGCCCTCAACCTTTCGCTGGAGACCGGCACCACTCCACCGCGGCTCGTTCGATCGGACCGGAACGCGCCATCGTTTCTCAGCATCGAGCTGGCTCCACAGCACATCGCCGAACGCTTCTTCGTTCAGACTTCCGGAGCAGAGGAAGCACTTGCGTCGCCGCCCGTCGTCTCGGTTCTCGCCGGCAGCTCCCGCCTGGTGTTCCGGCTGCCGGACGCATGGGACGGCCTCGATTTCACTCTCGACAGCGTGCTCGACTGGAACCGGCTCGAGCCCTTTCTCGCGAAAAACGCGCTGCCGCTCGAAACTGCAGACTCCACGACGCGCGGACCAGAGATTCAGAGTCCGTGGCGAAGCGACCGGACCCCGGTGGCCACAGCAATCGAGCTGCCGTATCGCCTCTGGCTCTCGCCGGTCGCCAGCCGGCAAGGCACACCGGCGTGGAGTCATCAGTCACAGATTGCGCGCAGGGACGGACGTGTCGAGCTGTGGCACACGCGTCTGGCGCGCAAGAATTCCGACGGGATACACGAACGAGCAGGGGACTATCCACTCCGTGCCATCTGGTACGTCGGTCTGATGTGCGATCCGAATAGTGGACGCAGGCCGCGCACGAACGAGGAGGGCTCGAACAATTCCTCATCGATCGAAGCGCTCACGGGTAGCCTGGCCGTGCGCGTTCGTGATGCCGTCGCGCACCTGTCAGGCAACTTCGGCCTGCCGCTTCGCGGGTCGCGGTTCTACGTCCCGAAGGCGCTGACCGCGGAGCGGCTGACGCTGTCCGCGTTGGGCGCCTGGATGCACGCAAGAGGAGAGTGGAAAAAGCCGGACGACATAGACGGCCTCAATCCGATCCGCAGCTGTCCCGGAGGCCCGCAAGAGGTTTGGACTGTCGTCGCGGAGAGCGAGCGGCTCGCGCTGTCGGAATGGCACCACACCACCGCCATGGGACGCGATCAGCGGGTGCGGACGGTCGTCGACGGGTTTCTGGACCCGTTCGGCCATCGTGCGACGTTTGTGGTCGTGACGGAGCGTGAGTTCCGTCCGTCTCCGGCTGGCGATCCGGTGGCGTATCTCGTTCAGTACGCGCACCTCGACGTTCACGAGAAGAGAATCGACTACGCCGACCGCGCTGGCGCGTATCCGCACGAAAGCCGCGAGATGCCTCTCAGGAGCGTATCAATCGAACCGTTGCCGGTGCGGTCCGCTGACAACAGAGAGTTTCTGTGCCAGGTAACCGCGCTCGACTGGGAAGAACAGCGGGTGGAATTCGTTGCGCCCCTGCGGTTGATATCCGCGGCCCAACCGGACGTCGGAGGTTCCGGAGAGAGGACATTCGAGCTGGCGGGGCAGCTGGTCGCCCTCGCCAAGAACGACGTGGACTCGGGATCGGTGGCGCAAGGCACGACGGTGAGCGTGAAGAGGTTGGTCGTCAACATGGCGGCCGCGGACCTGGGTCCGGAGCGCGCACCCTTCGTCCCTGTATTCTCCCGCGCCGAGGTCACGATTCCGGCGGTCGACTACATGGTCGCGGCTGGCCGCGACGACGGCTATGCCATCGAACTTCACGATCAGTACCTCACGAACGGCTTCAGGGCGCCGAACATCGGCCAGGTGTTCGCGAAGCTGACGGACCGCGATCTGGATCTTGCGTTTCCCGTCGAACGAAGCGGGGGGCTGGTACGCCCCCGCATGAAGATCAACGGCCTGTCCAGAACCGTCGGACCCGTCCCGACGGTTGATGAGATCGGCACCGGAACCTTCGATCCACGGCACGTCTTCGATGCGCTGAATGACGCCACGCTCCTCGGCGTCATCAAGCTGAGCGACGTGATCCAGGTAGCAACGGGCAACGAGCTGTCGTCGGAGAAAGTGCCTCGTCTCGTTCACACACGCCATCCCGACCGCGTGGAGACGTCCTTCACGTGGAGGCCGGCGATCCGTCGTGTCAACGATCCCTCGGGCGGGGGAACCTCCAATCCACTTCTTCCGTTCATGACGACCAGAGATACGGCCCTCGAGATCGAGTCGAGGATGTGGAGGTCGAATGACGGCAGGTCCGGTTCGTCGGTCACCGGCAGTCTAAGGAACTTCGCGTTCACCTATCCCTCCGCACCCGGGAGCCCGAAGATCGCCTGCGTCATCTTCGATCGTGTGGACTTTCAGGTGCGCGATCGCGAGCAGCCGACGCTCACGGTCCACGGCGTGCACGTCGAATTCCTCGGTGCGCTGGCGTTCTTCCAAGAGCTGGCTCAGCTCCTGCCGCCGAACGGCTTCGGCGCCGGCGCGGCGCTCCGTGTCACACCGGAGGAGGTGGTCGCCGGCTATACCCTTGCCATCCCGACCGCCGGCGTGGGCGCCTTCAGCCTGGAGCACATCGCCGTTTCGGCCCAACTGTCGCTGCCGCTGCTCTCAAATCGCGACACGACCCTGCGTCTCGCGTTCTCCGATCGCATGCAACCGTTCCTCACGAGCCTTTCGCTGCTGGGCGGCGGCGGCTTCCTCGCGGTACGGATCAACACGAGCGGAATCGAGACCGTCGAAGGCGCGCTCGAAATCGGCGGCAACATCACCGTCGGGCTCGGCATCATCGAGGCCAACGTGCACGCGATGATGGGACTCTACTTCGGCATCCGAACCGACGGAGGTGTAACCCTGGCTTTCGGGGCGTACTACCGCATCGGGGGATCAGTCGATCTGCTCGGCATCATCGGCATCTCCATCGAGATCTATCTGCAGATGACGTTCATCCCGAGAAAGGCGCCCGGTGTGCTCGGCTTCATCGAGGGCCGAGGCTCCATCACCGTGGGCGTTCACCTTCTCTTTGTTGAGAAGAGCGTTACGCTCACGCTCGAACGCTCGTTTGCGGTTCCCACGCGCGCCGATGTGCCCTTGATCGGCAGCGTCGCGGTCCCGTTCCTGGACGATCCGCCCTTCGATGCGATGATTTCGCCCACTGACTGGGAAGAGTACTGCCGCGCGTTCGCTTGAGGAGTGCACATGCCTTCGATGCTCGCGATGTGGATCGCCTCGCCGAATGGATTTGGAGGCTCCGCAGCACAGGACCGCGCGCGGCTCTCTGTGTACGCCTCGTTGCGTCTGCACGCCGAAGGCGATGTCGCGCTGAGCGCGTTCGAGGATGCGGTCGACTGGCCACGAACGCTGTGGGGCGATGACCGCGATCACGTCCGGTGGCTCGTCACAACCGCCGACGGAGCGACGCACGAGGCGACGGTTGTCAGCAGTCCGCCCGAAGGTAATTTGTGGCGCCGGTTGCTGCCGTCTGAGACGGCGGTGCGATCGCACGACGGTGAAGACCTGACCGGTCACCCGGTCAACACCTACCGGGCGGGCTCGGTGCTCGGTGAGGTACGGTCCGTCCATCAGCGTTTGTCGATGCATTCGCCGGTGGCCGCTCCCGGTCCGGCCGCGCTGCTAGCCTCGTTCGGCGCACTCCAGGGGGCGTTCGGTGCTCCGCCCGCTGGAGCTGCTGTTCCGCGCGATGTCACGGACATCGAATCGGACGCCACGTTGACGGCGGCCGAGCGTCTGTCTCTACTGAGAACCCGTCATCAGTACCTGGCGGACAACTACTTCCGACCGCTGCCGGGCACGACCGCGGTTGAAGCGCGAGTCGAGCGATTGGCGATTGCGGGTACGCTCGCGCGTGCGGATCTTTCGACGCCGGCGGTCGTCGTTCCGGCTTCCGAACGCGCATCCCCTATGGCGGCCTTGGAGGCCTTCCACCACTCAGCGGAAGCAGATCCCGACCTTCCGCCTGCCGGTAGCAGCGAACCGGTCGTCTTGCGCGAGTTTCACGAGATCCTCGCCTCGCTCGGGCAGCATCCGGTATTGCTGCGACGTCTCGGGCTGGTCGTCGATCTCGAGTTGCCGATCGACGCATTGCCGGAGTCGCGCATCGGTGAGGAGCCTGGCTGGCTTCAGGTCCGGCCGATGTTCGCGCACGAGACTCGCTTCGCGAGCCACAGCCCCCGGACGGCGTACACGCTCGAGCGGCCGCAGGTATTTGCCGCCGCCGCACAAGACCGCACGGCGCCCGACGTGGTCGGAGGACTTCTGAATGTCGCACTGCCCGACGCGTTCGCGCTGATCCAGGTCGATCTCGACAGCCTCGGCCTGAAAACGCTCAACGCCGCGGCTTCACGAGCGGCCGCCACAATCACCCCGTCGGGTGACACGAGCGCCGTGGACGGCGTGGATCCCAGCATTGGCATCTCAGGTGTCGCAGTCATTCGTGACCGCAACGCCGAAGCGGTGGCGGCGCGGCTCCTCAGGGCGCGCTCGCAGAACACGCGACTGCTTGAGTCGCCTGAGGATTCGTCGACGATGTACGCAGACGATATCCTTCGCGGATGGAGGTTCGATGTCTTCGAAGTGCCCGACGGCCCGTTCGATCTCTTCGAGGACCCGCGCTGGCGATCGCTGCACGAGCGAATCGGGCGGTACGAGATCGACGGCCACGCCGACGTGGTGGACGATGAGGGCTTCTCCCAGCCGACGATCACGCAATCGACACGCGGCACGGCGGAGGAGCGGGACCAGCAGTACATCCACGAATCATTGATCCGATGGCAAGGCTGGAGTCTGGCGGCGGCCCGCCCCGGCCAGGCACTGACGACGACGGGGCCCGGGCGCGTCGCAAACAACGACGGCGGGCTCGGCCTTGCGGTGAACTTCAAGGCAAAGCCCGGCTCGCTCCCACGCCTGCGCTTTGGGCGTCGTTATCGGATTCGTGCGCGTGCCGTCGACCTCACAGGGAACAGCCTGACGCTCGCTGAAGCTTCGACGATGATGAAGGTGCTCCGCGATCGCGGCATCCCTGTGCCCATCCTCGACACGTGCGAAGGGGACGACTTCGTCTTCCGTAGGTTTGAACCGGTTCGTGGCCCTGCCCTTGTCTTCCGTGAGAAGCCGAC
>JAKFYA010000054.1 GCA_021731095.1 Acidobacteriota bacterium
GCAACTGGTGGGTGCCGGCGCTCAGCACGGTCCCTGCCGCGGGCGTGTAGGTGAAGGTGCCGGGCACACTCGCCGTCGCCGACAGCTGCGACGCCCCGAGCGTGGCCGGTGCGGGCACCGAGGTCGGCGCCGACCAGGCCAGCGACGGAATGCCGCGCACCACGACGATCACGCTGTCCACGCTGACCCCGCCGCTTACACCATTGTCGACCGTCAGCGTGAAGGTGTGCACGCCGATGCCCCGCGTGAGGCTCAGGACCGGCGTCGCCCCCACCAGCGCTCCGGTGCCATCGCGCCAGGCGTAGGTCAGCGGCAGGCCATTCGCATCTCCCGAGGCGGTCCCGTTGAGGGTGACGGCAATGGTAGGCGTCGTGATGTGCAGTTCCTGATCGACTCCCGCATTGGCCTGGGGCCTGGCGTATACCGTCAGCGGCACGGTCATGAAGGCCGCGTCGTAGAACGGCACACCAGGGGCGAAGTCGACGCGCAAGGTGTGCGTCCCCACTGGCAACGCAGCGCCGAGCGGCGGCGTGAACGTCAGGGTCCCGGCCACATTGGCCGTGGCGGAGAGCTGGCTGACCGTCAACGTGGCCGGGGCCGTCATGGCGGCGGGTGCCGACCATGCCAGGGTCGGTGTGCCACGCACGGTCATCGTGACCTCATCCGTCGCGGTCCCCCCGTTTCCGTCATCGACCGTCAACGTGAAGGTGTGGGCCCCAATCGGCAGCGTGAGCGCCACCGTGGGCGTCGTGCCCACGACCTGGTTTGCGCCGTTGCGCCAGGCATAGGTGAGGCTGAAGCCCGCTTCGTCATGCGAGCCGGTGCCATCCAGCAGGACAGGCGCCGTCGTCGAGGCGGTCGTGACTGTATGGTCCAGGCCCGCGTGCGCCACCGGTGGCGCAAAGACCTCAAGGCTGGTCTCTGCCGAGGCCTGATCGTAGTTGGCGTCAGTCGGCGTGAAGTCCACGTGCAGTACCACCGATCCCACGGCAGGCACCGTGCCCGCAACCGGTGTGTAGACAAAGGTGCCAGCCACGTTGGCCGTTGCGTTCAGATGGGAGGGCCCCAGCGTCACCGGGTACACCCCGCTCGGGGGAGTCGGCCAGGTCAACACGGGTGTCCCGCGTACCGTCACCTGGACGGTATCGGTGCTGGCTCCGCCGTTGCCATCGTCGACGGTCAGGGTGAAGCTGTGCACACCCACGCCCAGTGTGCGGGACACCGTCGCGCTGGAGGCAATCACCTGGCCGGCGCCGGTCTGCCACTGAAAGGCCAGCGGGTCGTTGTTCGGGTCAAAGGAGGAACTGCCATTCAACGTCACCGTGGTGGTGGCGACACCGGGCGCCAGCGTATAGCTCTGGTCGCTTCCGGCCACCGCCGTCGGCACCTGATTCGGCGGACGCACGATGGCATAGGCCGCGCCAGCGCCCTGAGCGCCGTTGTTGGTCTGCCCCGTGTTGATCCCCGTGGCCGCGCTGTCTTCTCCACCAGCCCCAATGACGACGATGTCGCCCGAGATGGCCACGGCTGCGCCGAACAGATCCGACGTACCGGTGTTCGACGCCTTCACGTAGTAGCGCTGGGACCAGGCGCCAACGCCCCGCTGAAAGATGTAGGCCGCGCCTGACTCGGCCACGGCGTTGCTGGCACCATCGCCATTGAGGCCTGTCGCAGCACTGTCTTCCGCCGGCGCCCCGACGACCAGGGTGTCGCCGGACAGGCCCACCGTGATGCCGAACTGATCACCGACACCCGCATTCGAGGCTTTCATGTAGGCCTGCTGGGTCCAGACCTCGGCGTTGCGGACAAACACATACACCGCGCCCGAGGCATCCACAGGGCCGAGCGCCTGATTGCCATTGACGCCGGTCGCGCCGCCATCTTCCTGGTCTGCGCCCACGGCAATCGTGTGTCCGGATATGGACACGGCCCGTCCGAAGGCATCGCCCGCTCCCGAATTGGACGCCTTCAGATAGGCCTGCTGCCCCCACACGCCAGCACTCCGGACAAAGACATAGGCCGCACCGGCGTCCGCGGCGGTGTTGTCGGTCTGGGTCCCTCCGATCCCCGACGCCACGCTGTCTTCGGCCGGCGCGCCGACGACGGCCGTCTCCCCGGACAGCGACACACTGCTCCCGAAGCTGTCACCGGGACCCGTGTTCGACGCCTTGAGATAGGCCTCCTGGGTCCAGACCGCTCCGCTTCGCACGAACACGTAGGCGGCGCCCGCGCCAGATGCCGCGTTGTCGGCCTGCGCCCCATTTGCGCCAGTGGCCGCGCTGTCTTCATTGGCGGCACCAACCAGGATCGTGTCCCCATCTGCCGCCACGACGCTGCCGAAGGCATCGCCGGCACCAGTATTCGAGGCCTTCAGGTAGGCCTGCTGGGTCCACGTGGTCCCGCTCCGAACAAAGACATACGCCGCGCCCGCTGCCGCGGCGCTGTTGTCCGTCTGGCTGCCGTTGACGCCTGTGGCCGCACTGTCTTCTCCGGGTGCGCCAACCACCACGGTGTCGCCTGAGATGGCCACCGCCCATCCAAACGCGTCAGACGCCGCGCCGTTGGACGGCTTCAGATACGCCTGCTGCGACCAGACACCACCGCTGTTCCTCACGAACACGTACGCCGCGCCAGCGGTGCTGGCGTGGTTGACCGTCTGATTGCCGTTGATGGTCGTCGCTTCGCTGTCTTCGCCATCCGCGCCAATCACCAGGGTGTCGCCGGAGGCGGCCACCGCCCCACCGAAGTCATCGAGTGCCCCGGCGTTCGACGCCTTGAAATAGGCCTCCTGCGAGAAGGTGGGATCAATCGTGATCGGATACACCGCGCGCGCATCGGCCACCTGCACCACGAGCGCTCCGCCCTCCAGAGCGAAGCGGCTGTCCAGGGTCTGCCCGGCGCTGTCAGTGACCAGCAGGTGGTCGTAGCGAAGTCGGGTGGCCTCGTCAACGCTGACGAACTCCACGGCACCGCCATCCGATGCCAGAACGGGATGGAGCTCGCCGTCCACGGCCAGGGCCAGGCGCAGTGGCCCGCCATGCCAGGAGCCTGCCGGACGTCGGTCGAGTGAGAAGCCCTGCTCGAGGCCCGTGGCGCGGTTGACATACCACTCCACCAGCGATGGTCCGCCGGACGCATCGCGCCGGATGAGTTCAACCCGGGTCCCAGACACAGACACCTCAGCCGGAGGCGCGGTCACCAGGTCCTCGCCGTATCCGAATCCGGTCAGGGTGAGCCTGACTGACGGTGCAGCAGCGGTGCCTGCGGCAGCCGAGACCACAACGCCTGCTGGCGTGAACCTGGCCCGGAGGCGCTGGCGGGGATTGGCCATGGACACCCCTGCTGGTGACCGGCGGGCCAGGTATTGAGGCCCTTCAGCAGGCGTGCCCGCTACCGGGGTGAGCGCAGGGCGTGGGGAGGCCGTGAGCGGCGCGGCGACAGAGGTCCCGCCCGTGGCGCGCGCATAGAGCGCCACCACGACCAGCACCACGGGGATTGCTGCCAGGGCCGCAGCCCGCACGGAACGAAACACCACCACTCCTCCTGTCGGCCAGACGAGGCCTGACTACCCAATCGGGTGATCACAGGAGGAACTTCAGTGAAGGGCTGAAAATGGGCTGGTTTAGCGGGATTTTGCCGCCGCGCGCTCGGCGTCGCGGCGGGCCTGGCTGGCATAAGCGTCAGCCGCCGCCCGCGACCCGAGAATCCACCCGATGACGATGCCGAGAATCAGCACGCCGGGGATGAAGATGAAGTGGGCGGCGTTCGGCATTAGCGGGACTTCCCTGGCGCGATGTCCTTCTCGAGGCGCTGCATGTCCTGCTCCACCGCACCCAGACGACGCGAGAGCGAAATCACGTAGGCCAGCACCGCAACCCAGACGAACGCATAGGCCGGGATGAGCAGGTTCGCTGCCGGAATCTGCTCGACTTGCGGAAGCTGATCAATCGGCACGAACTCATCGAGCTGCTTGGGCTGGCCCGATGCTGCGCCTTCCGGCGCCGGTGCCGCCCCACCGATGGGGATATTCGCCGGATGCCCTTGTGCGCGCACCACGGTCGCCAGCCCGCCGCCCAGCGCGGCAGACATCATCACGGCAGAAATCAGTTGCTTCAGTCGCATCGGTTCAATCCAGTGCCAGATGGAGCGCGTCAAGTCGCGCGCGCTGTTCTTCGAGCCGCACGCGCATGCGCAGCAGAAGCACGAAGAGCAGCAGGAAGGTCGCTACGCAGAACCAGAACGGAATGCCCATGTCGAGCGGAAGCTTTGGAATCACCGAGGTCTTCGGGTGAATCGTCCGCCAGTAGTTCACCGAAATGTAGATGAACGGAACGTTGGCCATGCCGAAGAGGGCCAGGCCAGCCGCCAGCTTGTCAGACCCTGGGCCGCCGTACTTGCGCACCAGCAGATAGGCGACTGCGACCATCCAGCCCATCAGGCTCGACGTGAGCCGGACATCCCATTCCCACCAGGTGCCCCAGGCCTTGCGCGCCCAGAGGGGACCCGTCACCAGCGCCAGCGCACCGAAGAGGACAATCAACTCCGCCGACGCCCATGCCAGGCGGTCGTGACGCGCCTTGCCGGTGAACAGGAACCGGACACTTGCGACGCCACAGATGATCGCCGCGATCAGGAAGATCCAGGCGGAGGGCATGTGGTAGTAGGAAATCTTCTGCACCATGCCCATCGTCGACTCGAAGGGCGCGTTGGCGATGAGCAGCGGTGAGGCTGCGAACATCACGGCGCAGAGCATGGCGGCAGGATTAAACCATTTGGGCATGGGCATCAGGACGGCCGGAGCCGCCCCCTCAATCGGTCATCAACGGTTCAAACGACCAGAGCGCAATCGTGATGAACACCACGTCGTAGGCGGCGATGAGTGACAGCCAGAACCGGACGACCTCGAAATCTGGCTGTGGTTCGAGCAGGGCCGCCGTCGCCCGTACGCCGGCAATGATGACTGGAATCGTGATGGGATACAACAGGATCGGGAGCAGGACGTCGCGGCTCCGTGCCCGCACGAGCATCGCGGCAAACAGCGTCCCCACCGCACAGTACCCGATGGTTCCGCTCACCAGCACCGCGGCAATCCAGAGCGGGGTCCGCAGGAGCGGCGCCTGGAACAGATAGGCAATCAGCGGCAGCAGGACCACCTCGGCCACGGCCAGCAGGGCCACGATGCCCACGAGCTTGCCGACATACAGGGCAGGCCGGTCGGCCGGTGCCAGCAGGAGCGCCCTGAGGGTCTCGGACTGGCGCTCGCGCTCGAAGGTGCGGCCCAACGCCAGGGTGCCCGCGAAGGCGACAGCAATCCAGAGGATGCCGGACGCCGCGCCCTCCATCGGGCGGCCCTCCTGCACAAACGCGACAGCAAAGAAGAGGACGCACGACACGGCGAAGAACAAGGAGGTCGAGACAATCTCCAGGCTGCGCATTTCGACCACCAGGTCCTTGCGCAACACCAGCCAGGCGACACGGAGAAATGCGCTCATGCCCGGGCTTGTCCCATGACCGACTGATAGAGCGCGCGGAGTGCCTGCGGTTGACTGGCGGTCTCCACCAATCGTCCGTCCCGCACGAAGATGGCCTGATCGAACAGGCCTTCGGCCAGATCCAGGTCGTGTGTCGCCAGCAGGACAATGCGCCCCTCGGCGCGCAATTCACGGAGCCGTGCCGTCAACACGGCCACCGACCGGTCGTCGAGGCCTGTGAACGGCTCGTCAAGGAGCAGCAGGCGCGGGTCGTGAATCAGGGCCCGCTCGAGCGCCACGCGCTGGCGCATGCCTCGCGAAAAGCTGCCCACCGGGTCGTCGCCCCTGTCTGACAGAGCCGCACGCTCAAGCGCCCGTGTGGCCGACGCCCGGGCATCCGGCGCGCCATAGAGCGCGGCGAAGAACTCGAGATTCTCCCGGGCCGACAGTTCGGGGTAGAGGAACAGGTCGTGGCCCAGCATGCCAATGCGGGCTCTGAGCGCCGGGTTCCGCGTCGCGGTGCCGGCGCCTCCGTCGGTCCCGCCACTGACCGCCAG
Source organism: Acidobacteriota bacterium (assembly GCA_021731095.1). Classification (GTDB taxonomy): domain Bacteria; phylum Acidobacteriota; class Vicinamibacteria; order Vicinamibacterales; family UBA2999; genus JAKFYA01. Next base: position 6,029 of record JAKFYA010000054.1, read on the forward strand.
ACTGCCGTAGCGTACCAGGCCTGACGTGGCCTGCCTGCCGGGGGGACTCTCACCCTCAATCTCACCGGCCTGCCCGTGCATTCGA
>JAKFYA010000416.1 GCA_021731095.1 Acidobacteriota bacterium
GGCCCGTTGAGCGAACCACCGCACGCGAGTGCACCTGCCGCGGTCGGGGAAGCCCTGTACGCAAAAAGGGCCAGCGCAGGCTGGCCCTCTTTGCGTCAGGTTCGTGGTGCTCGTGCTACTTGCTGTCCGCCTTCAGCTTCTTGTCCGTGGCTTCGGGGGAGTTCTCTTCGTAGGCGTGCGGGTCGAATCGGCCGATCGACTTGGCGCCGAGCTTGCGGAGGAAGGCCGCCGTATCGGGACGCTCGTAGAAGATGCCGTCCAGCGTGCCCTCGGTCAGACCGAGCGGGCTCTGTCCTTCCTGGTAGTGCCGTGCGAGGCCGGAACCCTTCACCGGCTTGCTGACGGGGTTGAGGTCTGCGCCCTTGGCCATGAGGAACTTGATGGCGTCGTGATAGCCGGCCTTGGCCGCCACGTGCATCGCGCGGTAGCCCTTGTCGTCTTCGGCTTCCACGTTCACACCCAATTCGAGCGCCAGCTTCGCGGCTTCGATGCGCTGGGCTTCGCTGATGACGAGGCTGTTCTCGACAATGCCTTCCACCGCGGCCATCACAGCCGTCTGGCCGTCCTTGGCGGTCAGCTTCGGGTTGGCACCGTTGGCCAGAAGGAGGCGCATCACCTCGGCATCACCAGACTGCGCAGCAATCACGATGGCCGGCGCACCCGTGTGGGGCGGCCGGGCACCGCCGCCGTTGTGGGGCGACATCTGCGGCAGCATCTTCGTGCCCTGGGCGTTGATGTTCGCGCCCTTCGCGATGAGCTGTTTGATCAGGGCCAGCTTGGCCGCGCGGTCCGGAATGCCCGCAAACGTGCCCCATTCACCGTCAGCGTCGATGCCCTTGTAGGTCATCGGAATGACCTCGTAGGTGCCGGCCGCCCACATCAGTGGCGAGTAGCCCGCGGCCTTCAGGTCGCCGTCCGGGCGCGCGCCCTGCTCAAGCAGATACGAGGCGAGGGCGGTGTTGGCCTTGACCGTGGCGATGAGGAGGGGCGTGGAGCCGTCCTTGGCCGTGGCTTCCTTGTCATCACCTTTGCTCAGCAGCAGCTTGGCCATGTCGACGCTACCCTGGCGGGCCGCAAACATGAGCGGTGTGTAGCCGGCCGTCGAGCGAAGCTTGAGGTCGGCGCCGCCTTCAATCAGTGTCCTGGCCACATCGACGTGACCATCGGCCACCGCCCACATGAGGGCCGACTGACCCTTGGAGGCCTGCACGGCGTTGGGCTTGGCACCGGCCTTCAGGAGGCGTGCGACGGCAGCTGCATTGCCGCTGCGCACCGCGGTCATCAGAGCCGTTTCGCCGGTCGGGCGGGCGGTGTTGGCGTCTCCGCCGGCCGTCAGCAGCACGTCCAGCATGTCGGCGCTGCCATTCACCGCGGCGAGGAAGAGCGGCGTGACACCGTAGTCGTTTGCCGCGTTCGGCTTGGCACCGGCCGCCACGAGCTTCTTGGCCAGGGCGACATCGTTCCAGTGGGCCGCCCAGTGAAGCGCCGTGGCGCCGTCGGGCTGGGGCTTGTTGACGTCCGCGCCCTTTTTCAGCAGGGCGGCGACAGCGGTGCCGTCTCCCTTTTCGGCCAGGTCGGCCACTGCCGGGGCGGTATTGACGCCGGCGCCCAGACCGGACACGGTCAGCGCCGCAATACACATGCTGCGGAGGAGAGTAGTTCTCACGGTCGAACTCCTTAATGACGTCTCGTCGGCCAGCCGCGTGGAGCGGGGCGATGACGCGTTCATCTTACCGGAGTTCGACTGGGCCCAGCCGTCGCGGGGTGTCGCAGGGGCCGGGGCAGCGCTACGGCTTCAGCTTCTTGTCCGTGGCCTCGGGCGAGATGTTCTCGTAGTCGTGGGGATTGAACCGCCCGATGGACTTGGCACCCAGCTTCCGAAGGAACGCGGCCGTGTCTGGCCGTTCGTAGAAGATGCTGTCGATCGTCCCCTCGGTGAGGCCCAGCGGGCTCTGGCCCTCCTGGTAATGCCTGGCGAGGCCCGAGCCCTTGACCGGCTTGCTGACCGGATTCAGGTCGGCGCCCTTGCTGAGCAGGAAGGTGATCATGTCGTGGTAGCCCGCCTTGGCCGCCACGTGCATGGCCCGATAGCCCTTGTCGTCTTCAGCCTCGATCGGCACGCCCAGTTCCAGCGCCAGCTTCATGGCTTCCAGTCGCTTGTCCTGCGTGATCAGCACCGTGTTTTCCAGAATGCCTTCCGCGCTGGCCATGACGGCCGTCTGGCCATCCTTCGCGGTCAGCGTTGGGTTCGCACCGCTGGCAAGCAGCAACCGCATCACCTCGGCGTCACCCGACTGGGCGGCAATCACGAAAGCCGTCGCCCCCACATGCGGCGGACGGTTGCCGCTGCCATTGTGCGGGGCAAACTCCGGTACCCGCTTGGCCCCCTGGGCATTGACGTCCGCCCCTTTGGCGATGAGCTGCTTGATCAGGGCCAGCTTGGCGGCACGGTCCGGTATGCCCGCATAGGTGTTCCACTCGCCGTCGGCGTCGATGCCCTTGTAGGTCATCGGGATGGCCTCGAAGGTGCCGACCGCCCACATCAGCGGCGAATAGCCAGCCGCCTTGAGGTCGCCGTCGGGGCGGACCCCCTGTTCGAGCAGGTAGCTGGCCAGGGCGGTGTGGGCCTTGACCGTGGCAATCAGCAGGGGCGTCGACCCGTCCTTGGCAGTGGCCTCCTTGTCGTCGCCCTTGCCCAGCAGCAGCCTGGCCATGTCCACGCTGCCCTGGCGCGCGGCGAACATCAGCGGCGTGTTTCCGGCAGTCGAGCGCAACGTCAGGTCGGCTCCGCCTTCTATCAGGGTCCGGGCCACGTCCACGTATCCGTCGGCCACGGCCCACATCAGCGCCGATTGCCCCCGCGACGCCTGAACCGCGTTGGGCTTGGCACCGGCCTTCAGCAGCCTGGCGACCGCTGCGGTATTCCCACTCCGGACGGCTGTCATCAGCACCGTCTCACCAGTGGGGCGGGCCGCATTGGCATCGCCCCCGGCCGTCAGCAGGACGTCCAGCATGTCCGCACTGCCGTTGACCGCGGCCAGAAACAGCGGAGAAACGCCAAAGTCATTGACGGAATTGGGTTTAGCTCCTGCAGTCACGAGCCGCTTGGCTAGCGCCACGTCATTCTTGTGGGCGGCCCAGTGCAGGGCCGTTGCGCCGTCAGGCTGGGGCTTGTTGACGTCCGCGCCCTTCCTGATGAGAGCCAGGACGGCGGTTCCATTTCCCTGCTCGGCCAGGTCGGCCACGGTGGCGGGAGAGACGCCGGCGGCCCCGAGGCTTGACAGTGTCAAGGTAACGAGGCACATTGAACACAGGAGTGAGGTGCTCACGACTGGCGACTCCTCTGACTGTTGGCGAAGAAATAAGTGATCGGCGGAACTGGGCAGTTTTGTATGCTACCGGGGCCACACTTGTCTAGGGAGACTTTCATGATGTTCACGCGTTTCACCAGGTCGCGCCTGTTGCTGACTGTCGGTGCGCTCGTCGCGGGGGCTTCGGCCTTCGTTGCCGCCGCCGGACAGACCGCAGCGAAGCCGGCCGTTCGCCCGGTTGCTCAGGCCGCGAAGGCCCACGCCGCAGAGGTCGCGGCACCCGACTTCGCGATGATCAACCAGTACTGCATCACCTGCCACAGTGAGCGCATGAAGTCTGGTGGTCTCGTGCTCGAGAAGCGCGATCCGTCCAAGATTGGCGCCGAGGCCGAGATGTGGGAGCGCGTGGCGAAGAAGCTGCGTGCCCGCTCGATGCCGCCCATCAACAGTCGCCGTCCGGATCAGGCCACGATGGCGACGTTCGTCCAGTCGCTCGAGGCCACGCTCGACAAGACGGCGCTGGCGGTGCCGAATCCCGGCCGTGCGCCGATTCACCGGCTGAACCGGTTCGAGTACACCAACGCGGTGCGCGACCTGCTGGGCCTCGAGATCGACGGCAAGGCCATGCTGCCCGCCGACGACACGGGGTACGGATTCGACAACATCGCCGACGTGCTGACCGTCTCGCCAGGCCTGTTCGAGCGCTACATGCTGGCCGCTGCCAAAGTGAGCCGCCTCGCCGTCGAAGACCCGACGATGCGTGCCAAGCTCACCTCCTACGAGCTGCCCTATCTGTCGCTGGGTCAGGACGAGCGCATGAACGAACTGCAGCCGTTCGGTTCGCGCGGCGGCACGGCCATCCGCCACTACTTCCCGCTCGACGGCGAATATGAGGTGCGCTTCACCCTGCAGCGCAACGACCTGGCGGCGGGCTACAACGTCCGCGGACTGAGCGCGCCGACCGCGATTGACGTGCGCATCGATCGTCAGCGGATCAAGATTTTCAACCTGGGTGGCAAGGCTGCCCGGCCGATGTATAGCGAGGGCGCCGACCCGGAATATCCGGACGAAGGCCTCTCCGTGAAGTTCAAGACCACGGCCGGCACCCACGTGGTCAGCATTGCGCTGAACCAGGATGTCTGGAAGGCCGAGGGCGTCAGCGTGGGCCAGCTGCCACTGACCAACAATGGCTACTCGCAGGGCCGCGACACCACGCCGCTCTACGGCCGCATCGATGCGGGCATCGAGAAGGTCGACATCACCGGTCCGTTCGACGGCAAGGCACCGAAGGGCAGCGAACTGCAGCGCAAGATTTTCGTCTGCCAGCCGGCAGCCGCGGCCACGGAAGAGCCCTGCGCCCGACGCATCATGGGGCGCCTGGCGCGCCTGGCCTACCGCCGACCGGTGGGTGAGTCCGACCTGAAGACCCTGATGGAGTTCTATCGCAAAGGCCGCAAGGAAGATGGTTCCTTCCGCGCCGGCATCCAGGCCTCCATTGGCCGTCTGCTGGTCGATCCGAATTTCCTGTTCCGCATGGAGCTCGACCCTGCCGGCGTGAAGCCCGGTTCGGCCTACAAGGTCTCTGACCTCGACCTGGCGTCGCGCCTGTCGTTCTTCCTCTGGAGTTCCATTCCGGACGAGGAACTCCTGACGGTGGCGGCTGCTGGTCAGCTCAAGAGCCCCATCGTCCTCGAGAAGCAGGTGCGCCGCATGCTGGCGGACCCGCGCTCGAACACGATGATCGACAACTTCTTCGCCCAGTGGCTGACCATCAAGAACGTCCAGTCGGCACACCCGGACCCGAAGGTGTTCCCGGAGTTCGACGAGAACCTCCGCTCGGCCTTCATCGAAGAGACCAAGCTGTTCCTTCGCAGCCAGGTCCGCGAGGACCGCAGCGCCGCCGAGCTCATCACGGCGAACTACACCTTCGTCAACGAACGGCTGGCGCGCCACTACGGCATTCCTGGCGTCGTGGGCAATCACTTCCGCCGTGTGAACCTGCCGGATGACAAGCGCGCGGGCCTGCTGGGGCAGGGAAGCGTCCTGATGGTCACCTCCTACAACGACCGCACCTCAGTGGTGCTGCGTGGCAAGTTCATCATGGACATGTTCCTTGGCACGCAGCCGCCGGCGCCGCCTGCCAACGTGCCCCCGCTCGAGAACACGAAGATCGAGGGCACACTGCGTCAGCGCATGGAACTGCACCGGAAGAACCCGGTGTGCGCGTCGTGTCACAACACCATCGACCCGATGGGCTTCGCCTTCGAGAACTTCGATGGTGTGGGCAAGTATCGGACGCTGGACTCCCGCTCGCCGATTAACGCGACCGGTGCGCTGGCTGATGGGTCGAAGTTCGACGGGGCCGCCAGTTTCCGCAAGGCGCTCTATGACCGCAAGGAAGCGTTCCTCGGCGCGATGGTCCGCAACATGATGACCTACGCGATGGGACGCGGCGTCGAGACCTTTGACATGCCGGCGGTGCGCAAGATTCTGCGCGATACACAGCCGCAGGATTACAAGTGGTCGTCTATCGTGCTCGGGATCGTCAAGAGCATGCCGTTCCAGATGAGGAGAGCTGAGTCATGATCATCACCAAGAAGCACATCTCGCGTCGCACGGTCCTGCGTGGCACGGGCGCAGCCCTGGCGCTGCCGCTGCTCGACAGCATGGTGCCGGCGCTGACGCCGACGCGCCTGTCGGCCGCGGCCGGGATCAAGCGCTTCGGCGCGATTCACATCGGCATGGGCATGGACATGCGGACGTGGACGCAGAACGAAGGCGAGCTGG
>JAKFYA010000196.1 GCA_021731095.1 Acidobacteriota bacterium
GGAGGCGTCGACGTCCTGGCGCGGGTCATCATCGGTCGACACTGAGATGCGGACGGAGTTCACGGCGCGCGTGCTTGCCAGCGTGCGACGCATTCCCCGAGGACGGGTCTCAACCTATGGAGACATTGCCGCGCTGGCCGGCAGGCCTCTGGCCCACCGGGCCGTCGGTGCCGTGATGCGCACCTGCGAGGACACCTCGGTTCCGTGCCACCGGGTCGTCGGCGCCGGCGGCGCGCTGGGCGGATTTGGCGGATTCGAACAGGTGAAGCGGGACCGGCTGCGCGCAGAAGGACTCGGCGTTGACGGAGCCCGCATCCGGGCCTTCTCGTCAGTACGCTGGCAGGGCCCCGGCCGACCCCGACCCTAGGCGTCGCCTGGCCCCAGGCACCAGACGCACATCTCCCTGCGCGGCATCGACGAAGAATGCGGCGGTGGCGTTCGTGATGTTACCGAGCATCTCCGGCATCGCTCCGTCGCGTCCCACCACGGGACCATCGGACAGATTGTTGCCGACCACAACGCCGACACTGCCGTTGAACCTGACTTCGATCGGCGCAGGATAACTGCCACCCAGGTACACGGTGTTCTGAACAATCCGGGTTCCGGGCGAGTCTGCCACGTGAATGCCTACGTCGCCCGCCTGCCCAATCGCCCTGTGCACCACGTTGTTCCGGATGAGGCCGCCCTGATGATCGTACCCGTCCCGCCGGACGAGTCCGTAGCTGATGCCCCTCGCACAATTGAAGAAGAGATTGTCCTCGGTCACGGTGTCACGCGCATGGTTCCAGACCAGCACCGCAGGGCCAGCAAGACGCCCGTCTGGCGCCTGGATGTTCCGGAATACATTGCGCCGAATCACCCAGCCCTTGCCGCCGTGCACGTCGATGCCGTTGGTATAGTCACTGCGCGCCGTGCGCGTGTATTCCAGGACCGAATACTCGACGATGCCGCGATGCACGGCCCCATTCGGCCCACCTGGATTGCTCTTGATGAACTGCTCTCCGATGTCGACCAGCCGCACGTTGTAGACATGCGGCTGCTGGGTCCCTGCATTGAAGATCAGCGCGTGGCGATAGAAGTCCCGAATCGTCAGATTCGCCACGGTGAGTCGTTCCACACCGGCTCCGGTCCAGATGCCGTACGGCGCAGCGTCGTTCGGAGTCCCCATTCCGCTGCCTTCGAGGACGACCGACTCACGGGTCCCGGACTCACCGCGCAGGGTCACGTCCGCTACGCCTCGAAGCGCCAGAGTCTTCGAGAGGCGATACCGGCCCGGGGCCAGCACGATCGTGGTGCCGGTCTTGAGGTACCGCACCGCCGCCTGCAACTGGGGCTCGGTTGAGACTCGTACAATCCGGTCCGCGGCCGGCAGAGGAAGTGGGGGCGCCGTCGGACGCGACTGCCCCTGTGCCGGCATGCCACAGCATGCCAGACACAGGAGTGTCACCAGGGTAAGCAGGACGCCGGGGACCGCTTCCCGCCGTTCAGCCAATGGCCGTGACGTCGAACTGCTCGTGGTGCAGGAGCGCATCAGGCCGAATGGACACCTCCTTGCCCACCGCCTGCTTGAGTTCCTTCAGCACCGGTCGCTCTTCTTCGCGGAATGCCCTCGCGATATCGGGATTCACGCGGAGCACCAGGCTCTGCCCGTCGAGATCGCCGCCAATCTTCTTCACCTCGGACAGGATCTCGTAGCAGATGGTGGAACTCGACTTGATGACCGAACTGCCCGCGCAGTATGGGCACGGGTCGGTCAGCGTACGCTCCAGGCTCTGCTTCACGCGCTTGCGCGTGATGATCACCAGGCCGAAGTCAGACACCTGCAGCGCCTTTGACGGGGCCCGATCCTTCCAGAGCTCCTGCTCCACAGCCTGGAAGACACGCTGCCGGTTCTTCTTCTCTTCCATGTCGATGAAGTCGAGGACGATGATGCCACCGAGATCGCGCAGACGAACCTGTCGAACGATCTCCTTCGCCGCCTCGAGGTTCGTCTTGAGAATGGTGTCTTCCAGTCGCCCGGCCGTCTTCTTGCCAACATAGCGACCCGTGTTGACGTCGATGGCCACCAGGGCTTCCGTCTGGTTGATCACGATGGAGCCGCCGGACTTCAGCCACACCTTGCTCCGCAGGGCCTTGTCGATTTCGGTCTGGACGCCATACTCCTCGAAGATCGGGAACTCCTTGTCGTGCAGCTTCACCTTCGAAGCCAGCGACGGCATGAGACGCTCCACCAGTTCGAGCACGCGGCGATATTCCAGATCGTTGTCGATCTTGATGGCTGAGTACTCGTCTGTCAGCAGGTCGCGGAGGAGCTTGGCAACCAGGCTCTGCTCACGGTAGACCACGGCCGGCGCACGCGACGTGTCGGACTTGTGCCGAACGTCGGTCCAGATCTTGTGGAAATAGGCCAGGTCCGAGACGATGTCCTCTTTCGGGCGCCCACCGGCGGCCGTGCGGATGATCACGCCCCCGGTAAACCCATGCTGCTCCCGGAACTCGCGCACGATGCCGCGGAGGCGGCTGCGCTCTTCGCGGGAGTCGATCTTCCGTGACACGCCGACGTGGTTCACCGTGGGCATGAACACAAGAAACCGGCCAGGCATGGTGGCATGCGAGGTGAGGCGGGCGCCCTTGGTGCCAAGCGGCTCCTTGGCGACCTGGACGATGATTTCCTGCCCTTCCTTCAGCAGGTCTTCAATCTTGGTCTCTGGCGCGCTTTGACTCTGACGCTCCCGGCGCCCTCCGCGCGAGCCCGACGGTTTGCCGCCCTGGCCACCGGGTGCCGCAGCCGCGTCATCATCTTCGGTCTCGAAGCGTTCGAAGTCCTCGAAGGTATCCGCTACGTCGGAGACATAGAGGAACCCGTCACGCTCCAGCCCGAGGTCAACAAAGGCCGATTGCATGCCGGGCAGCACCTTGGATACCCGACCCTTGTACAGATTGCCCACGACGCCACGCTGACGCTCGCGCTCGATGAAGATCTCCGCGACCTGATCGTCCTCGAGAATCGCCACACGTGTTTCGTGGGCGCTCGAGGAGATGATCATCTCCTTGCTCATGCCCGTAACTCCACAGGCTCAGCAGTGTGGGACCGGGCACGTGACCGCCTGTCCGCGTCTGCCGGAAACACTCCGGCATGGCGGCACAGGCAATCGTGAGCACCAGCATCCACATCTCCATGGCCTAATTGGTGAACCGACGCATCCGCACGTTGAGAATCAGGCCGAACCCCGCCAATGTGGCAATCATGGAGGAGCCGCCGTAGCTCATGAGTGGAAGCGTCAAACCCTTGACCGGCGCAAGGCCGGCCGACATTGTGATGTTGTACACGACCTGGAACGTGAAGGCCGCAAGGACCCCCAGCACCAGATACGCGCCGAGCCGATCCTTGGCCAGCCGGGCCGCCTCGATCGCGCGAAGAATGACGAACAGATACAACCCGAGCGCCACGGTGACGCCCGCAAAGCCCTGCTCCTCGGCCAGCACCGAGAAGATGAAATCGTTGTGCGCGACGGGCAGGAACCGCAGTTGCCCCTGCGTACCCTTCGCGAAACCCTTGCCCCAGACTCCGCCGGACCCGACGGTGATGCGTGCCTGAATCTGCTGATACCCGGCGCCCTTGGCGTCCTGCGCCGGATCAAGAAACGTGGAAATGCGTTCTTTCTGGTAGTCCTGTAGCGCGAACTGCCAGGCGACCGGAGCCGCAAGGACTCCGACGATGGCGAGCACTGCAAAGATGCGCATCGGCAGTCCGGCCACAAACGCAATGACCAGGAACACCGGCAACAAGGTGACGGCGGTGCCGAGATCCGGCTGCCGCGAAATGATGAACAGGGGAATGACCGTGAGCACGCCACCAATCACCAGGTCGGTCCTCGTGAGGGTCGCTCTGCGGCTCTCTCCAAAGAACTTGGCCAGCACCAGCGCCACGGCCGCCTTGGCAAATTCCGAGGGCTGCAGATTGAAGAGCCCCAGGTCGATCCAGCGACGGGACCCGCCGCGCACGGCACCGAATACCAGCACGTATACGAGCAGCACCAGGACTGCACCGTAGACGAAGTGCGACTTGTCGGCCAGCGAGCGGTAGTCGATGCTCAGGCAGACCACACAGGCGATGATGCCAAAGAGAATGCCGTAGAACTGGGTGGCGTACACACGCGTCGGACCACCTGTGGTGCTGTAGATCATCGCCAACCCGATGGCACAGAGTGCTCCCAGGGCGGCCACGAGGGCCCAGTCGATGTGGTGGTAGAGTCGGCGTTCAAACACGGCTGTGGGTTACCGTTCCAGCGTCGGCCGCACTAGTTTACCGGTCTGGGGCGCCTGCGTCCTCATTACTCTTCGCCCTGCCGCGGACTGGGCGTCGCCACCGTGGCCACAGTGCCCCGTCCCTGGCGCCTGGCCATCGGGTCCGACAGGTCCAGCCTCAGATCCAGGGGCGCAGGCGGCAACGGACGGCCCTCCTGCTTGGCAAAGAACGTATCGAGAATGTGCCGGGCGACAGATGCGGCGTTTCCCCCGTGAAGGCCGTGTTCGAGGAACACCACCCCGGCAATCTTCGGGTTGTCCCTGGGAGCGAAGAACACAAACCAGCCATGGTCGCGAAGGTCCCGGTTGCCGCGCGCATTGGCCCGGCCTTCGTTGGAAATCACCTGGGTCGTTCCGGTCTTGCCAGAGACGTCCCGATTGACCAACCGTGCCCGCCCCCCCGTTCCGCCGGCATTCACCACCATCCAGAGGCCGTCCCTGATGGCCTGCAGCTTGTCGGGATCAAGGGTGACCTTCGACTGCGGCGTCGGGGGTGGCACCGCCTTCCAGCCGCGGCCTTCGTCAGTGGCCTTCAGGAAGTGCGGCGTCACGCGAGTTCCGCCATTTGCCAGCGTCGCCATGTACACCGCCATCGACACCGGCGTCACTGACACCTGTCCCTGGCCGATCGACACTGAAATCGTCTCGCCCGCGTACCACTTTTCCTTCAGCTTTTCGCGCTTCCACTGAGTGGAGGGCACGAGTCCCGTCACTTCATTCGGGAGGTCGATGCCACTCTTGACGCCCAGGCCGAGAGCCGTGGCCCACTTGTTGATTCTGTCGACACCAAGCATGTTGCCGACCGTGTAGAAAAAGACGTCGCACGACTGCTCGATGGCCTGACGCATGTCGACGGCGCCATGCCCGGCGTGCTTCCAGCACTTGAAGACGCGCCCATAGAAGTTTGCGCCTCCCCCGCAATGGACCTTGAAGTCCGGGGTAACCACGCCTTCCTCCAGCGCGGCCAGCGCCACGGCCATCTTGAAGGTGGAACCGGGTGAATAGCGCCCCTGGATGGCGCGGTCGTTCAGGGGCCGGTGCTCGTCCGTATTCAGGGCCGACCATGTGGACCGGTTGATGCCGGCGGCAAAGACGTTCGGGTCGTAGGCCGGCCTGCTCATGAAGGCCAGGACACCGCCGTCAGAGGGGTCAAGCACCACGGCAGCGCCATTGAAGCCCGCGGCCGCAAAGGCATCTTCAGCCGCCTTCTGGACGTCATAGTCGATGGTCAGCTGGAGCCGCTTGCCTTCGCTGGGCGGCACCTCTTCCAGTGTCCGGATTTCACGCCCCACGCTGTTCACAACCACGAGGCGCGCCCCGTCTTCCCCCATCAGCTCGCGGTTGTAGGTCTTCTCGATTCCAGACTGGCCGACGATGGCGCCGTTCCGCCATCCTTCCGCCTGCATCTGACTGTCTGTCGCCTCTCCGACATACCCGAAGAGGTGCGCCGCCAGTGAGTCGGTGGGATACCGGCGGGTGGGCACGCGCTCGACAACAACGTCGGGCAGTTCGAAATCGAGGCGGCGCGCTGTGACGGCCGCCACCTGCGCCAGCGTCGCATCTTCCAGCACGACAATCGGCCGATAGGCTGGTTCGCGCCGGTGCCGGTCGACAATCTCCTTGACGTGTGATTCCGCCACGCCCAGGACAGCCGCCAGCACATGGACGGTGCGTGACAGGTCTTTTGTGTGTTCGCGGACGATGGAGATGGTGAAGGACTCGCGGTTCTCGACCAGCACATGACCATTGCGGTCAAACAGCACGCCTCGCGGCGCGCGA
>JAKFYA010000287.1 GCA_021731095.1 Acidobacteriota bacterium
GTGAGCTCCAGCATGTCGGCAATCGACTTGCCCCGATACTGGATATCCAGCGTCTCGCGGTTGTAGCGCCGCCCCTTGCACTGCTCGCAGGTCACGTAGACATCCGGCAGGAAGTGCATCTCGATGGCAATCACGCCATCGCCCTGACACGCCTCGCATCGCCCGCCCTTCACATTGAAGGAGAAGCGGCCCGGCTTGAAGCCACGCGCCTTCGCCTCCGGCAGCATGGCGAACAGCTCGCGCAGAAAGGTGAACATGCCCGAGTAGGTCGCCGGGTTCGACCGCGGCGTGCGGCCGATGGGCGACTGGTCGATCTCGATCACCTTGTCGATCAGCTCAATCCCATCGATGCCGTCGTGCGCCCCTGGCTCGGTTGACGCCCGATACAGCGTCTTGGCCAGCGAGCGATACAGGATGTCGTTGACCAGCGTGGACTTTCCGGAGCCGCTCACCCCGGTCACGGCCGTCAGCGTGCCGAGGGGGATCCTGACGTCCAGATTCTTGAGATTGTTCGCGCGCGCACCGCGAATGACCATCTCGCCACGCTCGGGCCGTCGTCTCACCGCGGGCGTGGCAATGGATCGCTCGCCGCGCAGATAGGCACCCGTCAGCGACACGCGGTCCTTCGTCAGCAGCTCGTCGGGCGTGCCCTGGAACATCACCTCGCCGCCGTGGTCGCCGGCACCGGGTCCGAGGTCCACGACATAGTCGCTCGCACGGATGGTCTCCTCATCGTGCTCGACGACAATCACGGTGTTGCCGATGTCCCGGAGGTGCGTCAGCGTGGCCAGCAGCTTCCGGTTGTCGCGCTGGTGCAGACCGATCGAGGGTTCGTCCAGCACATACAGCACCCCCGTCAGGCTGGCGCCGATCTGCGTGGCCAGTCGGATGCGCTGCCCTTCGCCACCGGAGAGCGTGGCCGCGCTGCGGGCGAGCGTGAGATAGCCCACACCTACGTCGTGGAGGAACCGCAACCGCTCGCGAATCTCGCGCAGCACGCGTGAGGCAATCAGCTCTTCGCGCTCCGTGAGCACAAACTGCTCAAATCGTTCAAGGGCCGCAGAAATGGGCAGTCCGACGTACTCGGCAATGCCGCGCCCTTTCACCCGAACGGCCAGGCTCTCCGGCTTCAGGCGCAGCCCGTGACAAGCGGCGCATTCGCGCAGCGTCCGGTATGGCTCCAGGTCTTCCTGCTGGGCCCACGTGCCTTCGTCGAATCGACGGCGGAGATTCGGAATCACCCCCTCGAAACCGCGCCCGAAGGGATCATCCGCCTTGTGCCCGCGACCGCGCGACGGCGCTGGCACGTCGTCTTCACCAGGCTCGGTGATGCGCTCCAGCGGCTTGGCCATGGGCACCACCGGCGCCACGCGGCTGTGGGCCTGGGGACCATAGAGCACCAGGTCCCGATGCTTCTTCGCCAGCTTGCTGAACGGCGCGTCCGCATCAATGCCCCAGGTCTTCGCCAGCGTCGTGATCATCTCGCGCACCAGCTTGCGGTCGCCGCGGCCCCAGGGCGCCACCGCACCCTGCAGGAGTGACTTCGACTCGTCGGGCACGACCAGCCGTGGATCGAAATCCGTGGCCGACCCCAGCCCCTGACACTCGGGGCAGGCGCCGTGTGGCGAGTTGAACGAGAACGCACGCGGGGTCATCTCTGGCATCGAGATGCCGCAGTTGGCACAGGCCAGCTTGCGCGAGAAGAGCTGGTCGCCGCCTTCAAACGTATTGATCACCACCACGTCGTCAGCCAGATTCAGCGCCACCTCGAGCGAGTCGGCCAGTCGCCGCTCGATGCCTGGCTTGATGATGAGGCGGTCCACCACGATCTCGATGGTGTGATTCCGGCGACGGTCGAGGGCGATGTCTTCGTCCAGTGAGCGGAACTGACCGTCCACCCGGGCCTTGGTGAAGCCCTTCTGGCGAAGCGCCAGCAACTCCTTCTTGAACTCGCCCTTGCGACCACGCACGATGGGCGCCAGCACATTGATGCGCCGGTCCGCGGGATAGTGCATCACCAGATCCAGAATGCGATCCAGCGACTGGGCCGAGATCTCTTCGCCGCAACTGTAGCAATGCGGCGTGCCCACGTTGGCAAACAGCAGCCGGAGATAGTCGTAGATCTCGGTGACCGTGCCCACAGTCGAGCGCGGGTTGGACCCCGTCGTCTTCTGCTCGATGGAAATGGCAGGCGACAGCCCGTCGATGAGGTCGACGTCCGGCTTCTCCATCTGCTCGAGGAACTGGCGGGCGTAGGCCGAGAGCGACTCGACGTAGCGCCGCTGCCCTTCCGCGTAGATGGTGTCGAAGGCGAGCGAGGACTTGCCAGACCCCGACAACCCGGTGATCACCACCAGACGGTCGCGGGGAATGTCGACGTCGACGTTCTTCAGGTTGTGCACGCGGGCGCCGCGTACCGCAATCCAGTCAAAAGCCATAGGGGTCTGGGCGCGCCCCGGCACGGCCGGGGAAACCCCGATCTTATCCCTGATCCGCGCGGGCGCGGCCAGAGAGAGACGACGCGGGTCTGGCTAGCGTGAAGCCCGGAGACGGGAGTGACGGACGCCGTAGGCCACGTAGATCAGGAGCCCGATGCCCAGCCAGGCGCCGAACCGGCTCCAGGCCTGGGCTGGAAGGCCGGCCATGATGAACGCGCAACTGGCCGCGCCCAGCAGCGCCACCGGCCAGACCCACGGGACCCGGAACGGGCGCGGACGGTCGGGCTCGACCACGCGGAGGACCAGCACGCCAATGCAGACCAGCGCAAAGGCGAACAGCGTGCCGATGTTGGTGAGATCGTAGGTCTCCGCCGCATCGCCAATGAGCGACCAGGCCGCCACCAGGACGCCGGTCAGCAGTGTCGTCGCCCAGGGGATGCGGGTCTTCGGGTGGAGCCGGGCCGCCCACTTCGGCAGCAGACCATCCCGCGCCATCGAGAAGAAGATGCGCGGCTGGCCATACTGGAACACCAGCAGCACGGCCGTCATGGACACGGCCGCCCCGAGCGCCACGATCAGACCGACCGCTTTGAACCCGGCCGCCTCGAGGGCAAAAGCCAGCGGGTCCGCCACGCCCAGTTGCGCGTAGGGCACCATGCCGGTGAGTACCGCCCCTACGACCACATAGATCAGCGTGCAGACGCCCAACCCCACGAGGATGCCGATGGGAAGGTTCCGGTTTGGATTGGTGGTCTCCTCGGCTGCGGTCGAAATGGCATCGAACCCGATGTAGGCAAAGAACACGATGGCCGCGCCCTGATGGATACCGGCGAAACCATTCGGCGCGAACGGCGTGTAGTTGGCACCGTTCAGATGCGTGAGGCCAAAGCCGATGAAGAGCGCCAGCGCCACCAGCTTCACGGCCACCATGATGTTGTTCACGCGGGCGCTCTCCTTCGCGCCACGCAGCAGCACCCAGGTCACCAGCGCCACGATGCCGAATGCCGGCACGTTCACCAGCACCGGCCACCCGAACACCTGTGGCGCAGTCGCCAGCAACCCATGCACGTCGGGGTTGGCACTGAGCAGGGCGGTCCGGTACCCGGTGGTCAGCCATGGCGGCAGCACCACACCCACGCCACGCAGCAGCGTGGTGAAATAGTCGCCCCACGAGATCGCCACGGCCACGTTTCCCACGGCGTATTCGAGGATGAGGTCCCACCCGATGATCCACGCCACCAGTTCGCCGAGCGTGGCGTAGGCGTAGGCATAGGCACTGCCCGCCTGGGGAATCATCGCCGCCAGCTCCGCGTAGCACATGGCGCACAGCGCGCAGGCGCCCCCGAGCAGCAGGAAGGAGAAGACCAGCGCCGGGCCAGCGCCCATGCGGATGACCACACCGTCCGGGCCAACCTGACCTGCCGCGGCGGTGCCAATGGCGCCGAAGATGCCAGCACCGATGACGGCGCCTATGGCCAGCATGACCAGATCACCGGCCGTCAGGACACGCTTGAGGGAGTGCTCACCCTCTGGAATCAGGTCAGCGATGGGTTTGCGGGCGAAGAGTGGGGTCACAAAGGCGGCCGGGAGAGGGAGCAGGTGCGCGTCACGAAAGGCTGGGCCGATTCTGCGTGCCGCGCACACACGCCGTCAAGCGACACTGTTGGCCGGGTCGAACCAGAAGGCGGTGCTGCCCGAGCAGACCACCATCTGCCCCTCCGGCCCGAAGGCCAGCCCCACCAGTCCGACGCCAGACACCACCAGCTCGGGCTTCTGGTCCTCGACCAGACGGTACACCGCACTGGCGCCCGCCAGCGCGTCCACGACATAGAGGGCCCCGTCTGGCCCAAAGGTCAGCCCCTGTGGACGCCCGAACCGCCAGGGCAACTGGTACACCTCACGCTCCGGGGTGATGCGGTAGATCGGATCGCTGGTGGACAGCGTGGGTCCAGTCACCAGCAGATCCCCCGCCGGGCTCACAGCCAGGTGGTAGGCGACGACACTCGGCGGCAGGGTGGCGAAGGGCTCGACCTGCCCGTCGCGGACACGCAGGATGCGACCGCCCCGATCGCCCACAAAGAGTGCACCGGCGCCATCAAAGGCCAGTCCGCACGCCACACCAAGATCGCGGGCCACGACCTCGTGCGACCCGTCTGCATCCACGCGTGACACCGTGCCGTCGAACCGGCTGGAGACGTGCACCGCGCCATCCGGGCCCACCGCCAGCGAGGTGGCATTCGAGATGCCGGTGCAGTACGACTCGCGTGTGCCCTGCTCGACCACCCGAAAGACGGCGACGGGCGTCTCCTGACCGCGCGAGCCACTGTAGGTCAGCAGCAGCGCGCCATCCTGGCCGAACACCGGGCTGTCCACCTGATGCAGCCCTGTGGCCCACACGCGACCGACCGTGACCGTACCATCAGTGTCGTCGCCGTCGATGGCAATGGGCAGGTCCGGGCCTTCGATGCCCGCGGGAACATAGACGGAGATGCGCGAGGGAGACGACGCCGATACTCTGGCGCGGATGCCCCCGATGGTGACCCGCGGCGGCAGAGCGTCCGACTCGAAGTCGCCCCGCAGGACCAGACGTCCGCCTTCGACCACACGCGCGGGTTCGACCGACCTGACGACCGGGGCGGCCACGTTCGGCTCAGCTTTCATCAAGCTCGGCGTTCCAGTAGAGATAGTCACGCCAGCTCTCCGGAGCATTGCGCAAGCCAATGGTGATGCGAATGGACGGGGCAGAATCTGGCCGACGAGGCGGCCGCGCCAGATGCATGCGGGCTTCTTCCGGCGTCCGTCCACCCTTGCGTCGGTTGCAGCGTACACAGCATGTGACGATGTTCTCCCAGTCTTTCCGGCCACCCTGCGCCACGGGCACCACGTGATCGAAGGTGAGCTCCGGAGTGGGGAACACCTGGCTGCAATACTGGCAGGTGTGGTTGTCGCGCGCGTAGATGTTGGCCCGCGAGAACGGTACGTAGTCGAACCGCCGCTTGATTTTCACAAAGCGCAACAACCGGATGACCGAAGGCAGCTTGAAGCTGACGGAGACTGCCCGGATCTCCCGATCGTGAACCGCGATTACCTCG
Source organism: Acidobacteriota bacterium (assembly GCA_021731095.1). GTDB lineage: Bacteria > Acidobacteriota > Vicinamibacteria > Vicinamibacterales > UBA2999 > JAKFYA01. Next base: position 5,531 of record JAKFYA010000287.1, read on the forward strand.
ACCTTGCCCTGACACCAGAGGGTAATCGCCTTCTGCCAGTGAACAACCTTGAGCGGCTCGTAGGACGCGTTAAGGAGCAGAGTCTGTTCCATCGACGTCGTGGCTCATGATGACCGGGCGGCCGCAGCCCTGTCAAGAATGAGCGGCACTGCAAAGAGCAGATAACACAAGGGTTACACTTCCGTTGGTGCAGATGCGACCTGAGATCTTCGTGGTGGCCCTCACGTTGGGTACAGCAGCCTGCGCGTCGTCAGGCGCCGTCACGGGTGCTGTGCCGCGGCCATTCCCGGGGGCACCACTGCCTCCCGGCTCACCCGGCGCCACGGCCACCGCCGCCCCAGCCCCCGCAGGGACGACGCCGCCAGGCCCCTCCGCAGTGCCGGGCAACCGTGGCGACCATCGCGCCATCGTCGCTACGGCGCTCGCCCTTCGCGGGGCGCCCTATCGTGATGGTGGAACGAACCCGGGCACGGGGTTCGACTGCAGCGGGTTCATCCAGTACGTCTTTGCGCAGCACGGCCAGATCCTCCCGCGCGAAGCGAAG
>JAKFYA010000369.1 GCA_021731095.1 Acidobacteriota bacterium
AGCGCCAGTGCCTGATCCCACGGCACATCACGCAGCGCCACGTCGACCGACCCCTGCACACCGGGGTCAATCACCACGTTCAGTCCGCTGATGTCGGCAAACGCCCGGAGCACGGCCCTGAGGTCGGCGTTCTGGAAATCCAGACTGACGGGATGCCCGGTGTACTGCTTCATGTCGCTGCAGTGGCTCAAGGCTGGCCCCTGCTCGGGTGCCGTCGCCGGAAGAACTGCCGTCTGCAGGGCCTGAGTGGCGGCCAGTCCCGTCGTCCGTACGGTCGGTACCGCGACCACCGGCAGGACAGCCGCTGGCGTCCTCGTGGCCGGGGGGGCCACCGGGGCCGCGATGGGTGCGCTCGCCGATGCGGCGGCGGCCATCGTGCGACTCGGGGCCGCGACAGGGGCCACATCGGTGGCACCGGCTGGGTCGTCGAACACCAGCGCCAGTTCCCGTCCGCCCGCGGCATGCTCAAGGCGATAGGCCACGCGGCGGTTCAGCTCCAGAACCACGTGCGTGGCCAGCGGGGTCTTCGGGTTCAAGCCAAGCCGCACCCGCTCGACTGGCCCACCCGACACCTGTACCACGGACGGCAGCGCGGAGCTGGCATTGGGCAGGTCGAGTTCCAGGCGGGACGGACCCTCAGCAGGCTGCTCGATGGTGGTCGCATTGAGCGGACCTGTCGCATACAGCGTCAGCACGGTGGCGGCAGCCCGGCGAGTCGCACGAACATCCCGGATCACACTGGCAGGACCGGCGGTGCTGATGCGCCCCCCTCCCTGGGGGGCCACACCGACGCGCGGCGCTTCCACGACGATGAGGTTCCGGTAGCTGCGGGCCTTCGGCTGTGCATCCGGGGCCAGCGCCATGCGGACGCGGGTCACGGCCGCGCCGTCCTGTGCGGTGCTCCGCTCGACAGAGACACCGGTGACGGGATGCCGGGGATCGGCGGCAAACCGCTCGGCCACCGCTGTCGCATCCACACCCCGCAGTTCCACCACGAAGGTCCGGGCATCGGGTTGCGAGGCGGTGTAGGCCACCGGTTCGGACGCTTCAAGGGTCACAGTCCCCTTGCGCTCGTCGACGGTGGAGGCGATGGCTTTCAGCACCGCGGAGACGGGCACGGTGGCCACCCGCCCGGGAGCGACTGTGGCCCGTCCCGCGGCCCCGACCACGCCGGCCGATACTGCGGCGCCCAGCGCCGTCAGTACGCCTGCACCCAAGAGGAATGTCAGTCGTCGAAACATGGTTACTTGACCTCGTCGGCCTGTCGGAGCGATTTGCGCACTTCGCGCTCCTTCGTCTTCGCAAGCGGTTCTTCAACCCGCTGGAGAATCACCATCGTCGTGCTCGTGATGGACTGAATCCGCCCATCCAGCAATTGATCGCCTGGCCGCACGAGATACGTGCGGTTGTCCACACCCTGCAGCAGGCCGATGAAGCCGTCGCGGCTCGCCAGCGTGCCCTTCAGGGCCACTTCGGACACGGCCAGTCCCGCAAGTCCGGTCGGCCGAGCCCCGAGGGTCAGCCGCTGACCATCGGAGCCTCCCTTGAGCAGGCTCACGAACGGATCCCGACGGCCACCCGCGTCATAGCGGTATCCGCGTGGCGCAGCCGGCGCCACGCGCTGAGTTGGCGCGCCCGTGCGCGCAGAGCCCCCTTGTGCGTGCGGCCCTGCAACGGCGGTCATCAGCAGGATGAGCAGGACTCCTGAACGCGGCGTCATTCGGTCCTCCGCGTGGTCGGACTCGCGGGCACAGGCGGGGCGCTGCCGGGCCGGGCACCGGGCCTGGCCCCGGGCTGCGGGCGGTCGGCCAGCACAAAGGTCGTGGCCGTGCAGTCGACCACGATGGAGCCCGACGCATCGGGCTTCTCCTTCGCCTTGATCCGGATGTCGCTCACGTTGATGATGCGCGGGAAGCGGCTCACCCGCTCAAGGAACGCCCCCAGGTCGTGATAGCGCCCTTCAAGCTCGAGTCCGATGGGCCATTCCGCATGCAACTGACGCGCGGTGACCGCGCGCGGTGTGAACCCACGAATGGTCAGATGCGACTCGGTGGCCATGGCCTGTATGCGGCGCAGCAGGTCCGCCACATCCTTCTCCTCCGGCAGGACAGCCTTCAACCGTTCGAGGTCGCCTTCGAGTCCCGACACCTGCGCCCGAAACTCGGGCAACCGTCTGGCAGTGGCCAGTCCCCGGTCGATCTCAAGTCGCAGCCCCGCGAGCTGGGCCTGACGCGCCGCCAAGTCGTCCTGCGCGGGCCGGGCGTAGAAGTTCCAGAACACGCCGGCTCCCGCGAGGGACAGGGCCACGAAGGCCCCAAGCTGGCCGTACCACGGCAGTTTGTTCAGACTGAGGTCGGCCATATCAGCGCTTCCCGGAGCCTGCCGCCCCAGCGTCGCCCGGCGTCACCGCCAGTTGCGCCTTGACGGTGAATCGGATCAGGTCGAGATTCGCGCCCGTGCGCGAGGCCACGGCGCCAGCATCGACCTGACTGTCGACAATCTCGATGGGTTTCCGGAACAGGTCGTTGCGACCGAGATTGCCAACAAAGTCCGACAGCCCGATGAGGGTCGTGCTTCGGCCCTCAATGGTCACCTCGCCCCCCACCTGGTGGAGCTGTGTCAGCCAGAGCATGTCGGGCATGCTGCGGCTGATCAGGTCGAGCATTTCAACCGGGATGCTCTGGCCCCGGCGCAACTGCTCAATCAGGCTCACGCGCTGCTGCAGTTGCTGGCGGCGCTGCTCGAAGCGGTCCACTTCGGCGATCACCGTCTTCAGGCGCGCCGTCTCCTGGCGGGCTGACGCCAGATCAGCATCAAGCCGCTCGGACTGCTGGGTCAACGACCAGTACCACCAGCCAATCAACAGGCCGGCCAGTACGAGGATGAGGCTGCAGGCCAGCGTGAGCCGCTGCCCCAGGTCTACGGGTGCCGGTGCGCGCTTCGCCTTGCGCCGCGGTGCGCCGATCAGGTTGATGCGGATCACCGGTCACCTGCCCGGCGCAGGGCCAGCCCTACGGCGACGGCCGCAGTCGCCGCCGACTGAAAGGCGTCCTGCCCCAGTTTCCGCGCGTCCCAGGTGATGGTCCTGAACGGGTCGAACGCCTCGACGTGCGCGCCGAATCGATGCTGAAGCATCTCGGCAAAGCCGTCCACCTGCGAGGCTCCGCCTGAAATCAGGATGCGGTCCAACTGCTCACTGGAGGTCGTGGCCTTGAAGAAGTCGAACGTCTTCTGAATCTCGAGCAGCACGCCCTCGGTCACGGCATGCAGAATCGGGCGCGCATCGTCGAAGGTGGCACCATCGACCGGAATGCCCCGTTTCAGCTGGTCGGCCGCCTCGTACGGCAGATCCAGTTCGCGCTGCAGGGCCTCGGTATAGGCCTGTCCACCCATGGAAATGTCGCGGGTGAAGACCGGCTGCCCCCCGGCAATGATGTTGATATTGATGGCGCTGGCGCCCGCATTGAGGAGCACCACGACGTCCCGCGGGTCCAGCCCGTAGTTCACCTCGAAAGCGTTCTGCAGGGCGAACGCATCCACGTCCACGACGACCGCTGTGCGTCCGGCGCCGGCAATGACCGCGGTGTAGTCGGCGATTTTGTCCTTCTTGGCCGCCACGAGCAGCACGTCCATGCTGCCTCGCGAATCGGGCCCCGTGCCGGCATCAAGCACCTGGTAATCGAGATTCACGTCCTGGATATCGAACGGGATGTACTGCTCGGCCTCCCAGAAGATCGATTCGTCCAGTTCGCTCTCGGTCATGACCGGCAGCGCAATTTTCTTGACGATGACGGCATTGCCGGAGAGGGACGCACAGACCTCTTTCGACGAGAACCCGTGGGCACCATCCAGCAGGCGCCTGATCGCGTCGGAGACGGCCGTCGAGTCAATGATGGCGCCGTCCACGATGCTGTCCGGCGGCACGGGCCCGGAGGCGTACGCCGCCACCCGGAAACCCTTCCCGGCCGGGCGCAACTCCACCGCCTTCACCGCACTGGAGCCGATGTCCAGTCCCACGACTGCTTTGCTTCGTCCGAACACGATGACGTCGCGCCCCCATCTGTGCGGGGAGTCCGGCTCCGGTTCGTAGAGCCCGTGAGACTTCCCCCGCCGTCGTCCAGTCGTATCGGTCGCTCGGAGAAATCCAGTAGAGGGCGTGTGCAGATCTGTAACAATCCCAGTAAATCAGGCCGTATTCGAGAACGCGCCTCGCCCTCGCGGCAGGCCGGACGTCGCGGCCAGACCCCGATGCCGCCAGCCCACCATGACCGGCCCTCACCCCAAGTCTGGAACATCTCCCTCCTTGTGGTGCTTGACATCTTCCGGAACCGTCCGTAATATCAGGGTTTGCGGTTCTGTGTCCCGCCGAAGCAGTAAGGCAATCGGCGGATTGGTTGGTCCGTTACCGAGGACTTCGTTCATTCATGCGTACGCTCGTCGCACCCAATAATCCTGGCGATAGCCGCTGGCACGTCATCGACGCCGAGGGCCAGGTCCTCGGTCGTGTCGCCACGCTTGCGGCCAAGCTGCTCCAGGGCAAGCACAAGGCCATTTACACCCCCTTCATCGACACCGGCGACCACGTGGTTGTCGTGAATGCCAAGGAAGTGAAGCTGACGGGTCGTAAAGAGGACCAGAAGCTCTACCGTTACCACAGCGGCTTTGAAGGCGGCCTCCGCGAGGAGCGCGCCGGGGTGCTGCGCAAGCGCCGCCCCGCCAGGCTGGTGGAAGAGGCTGTCCGCGGGATGCTCCCGAAGACGAAGATGGGCGATGCCATGTATCGGAAGCTGAAGGTCTACGCCGGCCCCGAACATCCGCACGCCTCGCAGCAACCGAAATCCATCGAGGTCGCATAACCGTGGCTGCTACCGAATTCTACGCAACCGGCCGCCGGAAGACGTCTGCGGCGCGCGTGTTCCTTCGCCCCGGTACTGGCACCGTGAAGGTGAATCACCGCGAGTTCGGGGACTACTTCCCCACTGAAACGCTCCGCATGAACGTGCGGCGTCCGCTGGTCCTCACGGAAATGCTTGAGCGCTTCGATGTGCTGGCGACCGTGGCGGGTGGTGGCATTCACGGGCAGGCCGGCGCGGTGCGCCTCGGCATCGCTCGTGCCCTGTGTGATTACGACGCCGAACTGCGGAAGGCCCTCAAGAAGGAAGGCCTCCTCACCTCGGATTCGCGAATCAAAGAACGTAAGAAGTACGGTCTGGCTGGCGCCCGTAAGCGGTTCCAGTTCAGCAAACGCTAACTTCAGGAGGACGACGCTTGTCCGGTATTGCGATGCAGGATCTGCTGGAAGCCGGGGTGCACTTCGGCCACCAGACGAAGCGCTGGAACCCCAAGATGAAGCAGTTCATCTTCGGGGAACGGAATGGCATTTACATCATCGATCTGAACAAGACGGTGAAGCTGTTCCGGGATGCCGAGGAATTCCTTACCAACCTCGCGATGGAAGGCAAGACGATCCTGTTCGTCGGCACCAAGCGTCAGGCTCAGGATGTGATCTCCGAGGAAGCGCAGCGCTGCGGCATGTATTTCGTGAATCAGCGCTGGCTTGGTGGGTTGCTGACCAATTTCACGACCATCCAGCGCAGCCTGGGCCGCCTTCGGGACATCGAAGCGATGGCCACGGACGGCCGCTACGAGACGCTCTCCAAGAAGGAGATCGCCCGGAACGAGAAGGAGAAGCGCAAGCTTCTCAAGAATCTCGAAGGCATCCGGATGATGTCGCGCCTCCCCGATGCCATCTTCGTGGTGGATACCCGCAAGGAAAAGATCGCCGTCGACGAGGCCCGGAAGCTCAAGATCCCGGTCATCGGCGTGGTCGACACCAACTGCGACCCGGACGAAGTGGACTTTGTCATCCCCGGCAACGACGACGCCCTGCGCGCCATTCGCCTCTTCGCGTCGAAGGTGGCGGATTCAGTGCTCAGCGGTCGTGCCCTCCGCGAATCGCGCCAGGCCGAAGAGGCTGCGGTGCGTGACGAGGAAGCGGCGGCGGCTGACTCCGCTGCTCGTCTGACCCGTGCGGTCCGGCCCC
>JAKFYA010000361.1 GCA_021731095.1 Acidobacteriota bacterium
CGGGAGGACTATCTCGACCTCGACCACCGCATGTTGCCCCTGCGTCCGGCCATTCACGATGGTCAGCCCATCGTGGTGTCCATCGACACGCGCACGGGCACCATTCACGCACGCGTCTGGCAGGTGGCGGCTGGACGCAACACGCTGCTGCTGCTCGACTCGAACGTCGACGGCAATCAGCCCGAAGACCGGCAGCTGACCTCACGCCTGTATGGTGGCGACAACCGGATCCGCATCCGTCAGGAGCTGCTCCTCGGCGTGGGCGGCGTGCGGGCGCTTGCGGCGCTGGGCATCGTCCCCGGCGTGCTCCATCTCAACGAGGGGCACAGCGCCTTTGCCGGCCTTGAGCTGATCCGGCAGCGGATGGAGGTGGAAGGGCTCAGCGTGTCCGGGGCAACCGATCGTGTGGCGGCACAGACCGTGTTCACGACCCACACCCCGGTGCCGGCCGGGCACGATCGATTCCCCGCGCATCTGGTCGAGGAGCACCTCGGCCCCTTGCGCGAATCGATGGGCCTCGACGCCGAGACGCTGATGGGTTTCGGTCGGGTGAAGCCGCACGATCAGGGCGAAGAGTTCTGCATGACCGTGCTGGCGCTCAAGGCGTCACGGCGTGCCAATGCCGTGTCGTCCCTGCACGGCGAGGTGTCGCGCGCGATGTGGGCAGGTCTGCCGTCAGGCGACGGCGAGGCACGGGTGCCGATTGGCCACATCACCAACGGTGTGCACGTGCCGACATGGCTTGCGCCGCAGATGCGGCAGGTCTACGACCGCCACTTCGGGCCAGAGTGGCCCGGTCGCGTGAGTGACCCTCGCCTCTGGGACACGGTCGAGGAGATCAATGATGGCGAACTGTGGGAGACCCACCAGGCGCTGAAGGTCCAGCTCATCGAGATGGCGCGCCGGCGAGCCGCGCGGCAGGCCGAGCGCCGGGGTGATCCGGAGGCCCTGGTGAGTTCGCTGCGCAAGTCGCTGAGCTTCGACGCGCTGACCATCGGATTCGCGCGGCGCTTTGCCACCTACAAGCGCGCGAACCTCATCCTGCAGGACATGGAAGCGCTGGTCTCGCTGGTGGGCCATGCGCAGATGCCGATCCAGTTCGTGTTCGCCGGCAAGGCGCATCCGCATGACCGGCCCGGCAAGGAGGTTCTGCAGCAGATTGCCCGTCTGCAGCACGACCCCCGCTTCGCCGGCAAGCTTCTGTTCATCGAAGACTACGACATCAACATCGGCCGGCAGCTGGTGCAGGGCGTCGACATCTGGCTGAACAATCCGAGACGGCCGCTCGAGGCCTGCGGTACCAGCGGGCAGAAGACCGTGCTCAACGGTGGCCTCAACCTGTCGGTGCTCGACGGATGGTGGGCCGAGGCCTACGACGGGCTGAACGGGTTTGCCATCGGCGGGGGAGAGACGCACTCCCAGATCGACGTCCACGATGCCCGTGATGCGGCCTCGCTGCTGCGGGTGCTCCGTGACGTCGTGGTGCCGCTCTACTACGCCCGCGATGCGGATGGGCTGCCGCGCGCCTGGATCGCGCGGGTCAAACGTGCCATCCGCACACTGGGCTGGCGGTTCAGCGCGGACCGGATGGTGATGGACTACGTGCTCAAGGCGTACATCCCGGCGGCGGGTGGCACGAGCGCGGATCTGCCAGACCGTCGTCGCTGAGAGCATCCCGACACCGGTCCCGGGTACGTGCTACCCGGGCCGGTTCCTGTCCCGATTGAACCGAGTTGTCCCAGCCCCTGGCCACAGGCTGACACAGTGTGCCGGTTTGGCCCCGCACTGTGCCGCAATGGGATGGGCCCCTTGGAGAAGTTGCTGAAATACCCATAAAAACGTGGACACTGAAGCTGTCTCCCGGTTGGCCCGATTCTTGGAATCTGGGGCAATGGAGCACGAACCGGCGGAACCCGCGCACAGGGTGTGCGCGAACGCCCACCGGTGGTGCTGACTGGAGAACGACAATGCTTCCGACAGTGCCCAACCACAGACCGGCCCAGGTCCTGATTGCCGAAGACGATGGCGATCAGGCGACGCTGCTGACCCGGTGGCTCGAGTCCACGGGCCGGTTCCAGGTCACCGTGGCGTCTGACGGCCCTACCGCTGCCGAACTGCTGGGCGCGCAGCCCTGGTCACTGGTGATTTCCGACATCGAACTGCCAGGGATGGACGGGTTCGAACTGGCCCGACGCAATCACACGTCGCGTCACCGCACGTCGCTGCTGCTGGTCACGGCCCACGAGAGCAGCGACTATCTGCGTCGCGCCATCGACAACCACGTGGACGGCTTCCTGTCCAAGCCGCTCACGCGCGACATGCTGGTGGGTCGCGCAGACCAGCTGCTGGAATCTCTCGACTACACGCCCGAGCCAGACCCGATCGACTGGCGCGAGAAGGCGCTGGCCCTGCAGCAGGCGGTGCGATCGACGGCCGAGCAGATTGGCGGCATCACGGTGCCGGCCGGCCTCCTGGACGACTGGTCTCCTGATGCAGCCGAGGTCGTGCGTTCGTATGGTGAGGCTGTTGGCGACGTGGTGCGGCAGTTGACGGAGATGGCCAAGTCTGTGGAGTTGCCCAGAACTGCACACGATCTGGGGGTCGTTGCAGGGGAGGCCGCGACATTTGCGTATGAGTATTCACAGGTACCGGTGAGGACGCGGATTCCTGCCCATGCCGCCCCGATCTATGCGGATTCTTCCCAGTTGCGCGATGCGTTGGCCAGCATGATGCTGGTGGTTGCCCAGGCACCATGCTTCGAGTCGATTCGGGCGCTCAACGTCTTCATCGGCAGCGACGCGACGCGTGCGGCTGTGGAGATGGTGGTCAGCGGCGAGTCCGCACCAGGAGGGGCCGTGTCCCGCTTCGCGAGTGACTTCTTCACCATGCCGGCGCCGCTGCCGGGCCATGGTTTCAGCATGTCAGCCTGCAACAGCATCGTTGCCCGTCACAACGGTCGTCTGATGGTCGAAGCCCGACCGGACGGCTTTGCCTGCGTCGTCGTGTTGCCGCTCGCGACCCAGCAGTTTCCCCTGTTCACGCGGACCCGCCAGGTAGCCTGATATGTCTCACATCCTCATCGTCGACGACGACCCGGATCTCCGGGCCATCCTCCAGCTCTTCCTCGGCACGGCGTCGTACGTGGTGCGTGAAGCGGTGGATGCGACCAGCGCGCTCGACTCGATCCGTTTGGATCCCCCAACGGTGGCCCTGCTCGACGTGCACATGCCTGGCGCCAATGGCCTCTGGCTGGCCGATCAGGTGCGCAAGGTCTCGCCGACCACGGCCATGATCCTCACCACTGGCGACTCGCACGTCTCGCCGCTCGACACCCTGCGGCCCGGCATCGTGAGCTATCTCGTGAAGCCGTTCGACCGGACGACGCTGCTGCGCGCTGTCGAGGAGGCCCTGCTCTGGTCTGCCTCTGCCACCGACCGCGCCGAACGCGAGGCAGCCTTCCAGGCGCTGGCCGGTCCGCTTCCGCAGCTCTCGGCTCCGCTCAAGTAGCACGTCCCGTGCGGGGCCCCGAGCACCGGGCCCCGCCAGCGTCAGCACCTATGGCCACTTCACTGTCCGCCCACATTCTGCCGCGCCTGCTCATCATCGACGACGATCCCGACGTGGCACCGCTGGCCCGTCGCGTCGCGGAGCAGGTGGGCTTCACGGTCGAGTCCTTCACGGATCCGAAGCGTGCGCTGGCACTCATGGGCGCGCTCCGCCCGCAGGCCGCGCTGGTTGACCTGCGCATGCCGGACCTGTCCGGCATTGATGTGCTGCGTTCCATCAAGGGAACCGACTCGGCCTGTCAGGTCCTGCTGATGACAGGCAGTGCCACGGTGGACGGCGCGGTCGAAGGCGTTCGCGCGGGTGCAGTCGACTATCTCAGCAAACCTCTGGACCTCCTGCGCCTGCGCGAGCGACTCGTCGGGCTGCACGACGCCGCGGCCCCACACGGCGCGCCGGACGCGCCAGATGCCTTCGAAGGCATGCTGGGCCATTCGGCGGCCATGACCCGGCTGTTCGACGATGTGCGCGAGGTCGCTCCGCATCTGCAGACCGGGCTGGTCCTGGGAGAAACGGGGACCGGCAAGGAGCTGGTGGCACGGGCGCTCCACCGGCTTGGACCACGACGCACGCGCAGGCTCGTCACGCTCAATTGTGCCGCTGTGGCCGAGCATCTCTTCGAGAGCGAGCTGTTCGGCCATGTGCGTGGCGCTTTCACGGGCGCCACCGATGCCAAGGCCGGTCTGTTCGAGCACGCACACGGTGGCACCCTGGTGCTCGACGAGATTGGTGAACTGCCACTGGCCATGCAGGCCAAGCTGCTCCGCGCCGTGGAGTACGGCGAGGTCCGCCGCGTCGGGTCGCTCGACACGCGGATGGTCGATGTGTGTGTCGTGGCCTCCACCAACCGTGACCTTGGCGAGGAGGTCGCTGCGGGCCGCTTCCGCGCCGACCTGCTCTATCGCCTCGGTCTGGTCGAGCTGCGGGTGCCGCCGTTGCGCGCAAGGCCCGACGACATCCCGGTGCTGGCGGAACACTTCGTCCGCCACTTCGGTGGCCGTCTCGGTCGTCCGCTGCTGAGCCTGTCTCCGTCGGCGATTGACCGACTCCAGGCGATGGCCTGGCCCGGCAACGTGCGCCAGCTTCGCTACGCCGTCGAGCGGGCCTGCATGGCTGCACGCGGGAACGTGGTGACCGAGCGTGACGTGCTCGGGACGATGACGGCCGACCGTGTGGCGCCGCCCCAGGCCGTGGCCCCGCTATCCGTGGAACCGGCCCTGCTGTCGACGGCACAGCGCGCGCAGATTCAGCGGGCCATTCACGATGCAGCCGGGAACAAGTCCGAAGCGGCGCGCCGGCTCGGCGTGAGCCGCCGCTCGCTCTACCGCTGGATCGACCGTCTGCAGATCACAGCCTGAGCGCCACTGGCGCACCCGTCGGGCGCCGCTGACACAGGTGCCCGACACATCTCTCTTCCTCAGCGCGCGTAACTGCCAGTTCAATCAAGACGTTAGCGTCGCCATCGTCTGCGGCACGCCCGTCGCTCTCTCTCCTGTGTCTCGCGCACTGACGCGCGAGCCGCAGGAGAGAAGCGATGACGCGTGTGCGACGGATTGTGGGATTGAGCCTGGTGATGGTGATGACGTGTGTGTCGACGGCTGCGACGCAGGACCTCGAGACGCGGAAGGCACCGGCCCCCGGCCGCATGCTCCTGACTGGCCTCTATGTCGGCGTGGCCGGCCTCCAGGCCCTTGATACCCAGACCACGCTCGCTGCGCTCCGCGGTGGCGCGGTCGAGGCCAACCCGCTGATGCGTGGCGTCGTGAAGAGCCCGGCGGCGCTCATCGGGGTGAAGGGAGGCGTGACGCTGGGCTCGATCGTCGCGGCCGAGTACCTCTGGAAGCACGGGCGTCGGAAGACGGCTGTCGTCATGCTGGCCGGCATGGCCGCCCTGATGAGCGGCGTGGTCGCCAACAACCGCGCCGTCCTCCGGCGCTAGTCAGCGACGGGGCTGAATCCCGTATTCCTTGAGCCTGCGGTAAAGCGTCGTGCGGCCGATGCCCAGTTCCCGCACCACCGCCGCCATGTTGCCCCGATTCCGCTCGATGGCCTGCTCGATGGCCTGACGCTCGATGGCAGCCAGGTCGCTGCCACCACCCGCGGCCGGCGCAGGGGCGGACCAGCCGGGCACCACCGGGTGTGCTGCGGGTGGCGCCGGCGCAACCGGCGCACCCGGAACCTGTGTCTCGCCCGCACGGGTGCGCGGCGTCAGAATGCGCGCCGGCAGGTCGTTGACCGTGATGGGTCTGTCGCCCGCAGCGACGACCGCGCGCTGCACCGCATTCGACAGCTCCCTGACATTGCCTGGCCAGTCATGGTGGGTGAGCACGTCCATCACGGATGCGGGCACCTCGGGCACCGGCGCGGCCGGATTGTGCATGCGGGCGAACCGCTTGATGAACACCGAGGTGAGCAGCGGAATGTCGTCGGGCCTCGCGCGCAGGGACGGCACTTCCAGCTCGAACACTGCAATC
>JAKFYA010000442.1 GCA_021731095.1 Acidobacteriota bacterium
GAAGGTGACCGACCTGGACGGCAATACCGGGGTGCTCGCTGGCGCGTCGGCCGGATGGCTGTTCGACCGGACGCTCTTCATCGGCGCGGCGGGCTATGGCCTCGCCAACCCGTCCGAGGGTGACCGCCTCGGCTACGGCGGCCTGGTGGTGGAGTGGCAGACCTCGGCCGTCCAGGACCGCGTGCGCTTCGGCGTACGCGGCCTCGTCGGAGCCGGGCGTGCCACGCTCGGCACGGACCTGTCGCTGCCAGCGTTCCGCTTCGGTGGACGCCAGGCGCCGACGCCGGGCCGAACCGCGGGAGGTCCGGCGCCGCGGCCTGGCGCCGCGACCGCCACGGACCTCAGTCTCGTCTCGCGCCGCCTGCTGGTGCGGGACGACTTCTTCCTGGCCGAGCCAGAGGCGACGGTCCGGCTCCGCCTGCTGCGGCACGTCGGCCTGCGGGCCAGCGTCGGGTACCGGTTCACGGGCGCCACCCGCGCGCTGGACAACCGGCTGGACGGCGTCACCGGCACGGTCGGCCTGCAGCTCGGCGGCTGGTAGCGCGTCTGGTCGCACGGCAGGGGGCAGAGTACGATCGAGGCATGTCGGCCTCTGCCCCTCCTGTTCCCATCAGCCTCAACCGCCGCCGCGCCATCACCACCGGCCTGCTGCTCGGGCTGATGCTCGGCGCCCTCGAGGCGACCGTCGTCAGCACGGCCATGCCGACAGTGATTGCCACCCTCGGCGGACTGGCGCACTACAGCTGGGTCTTCTCCGCCTACCTGCTCACCTCCACGGCGTCGGTGCCGATCTGGGGCCGGCTGTCCGACCTGTTCGGACGGCGGCGCATGTATCTGGCCGGCATTGCCATCTTCATCGTCGGCTCGGCGCTCTCGGGCGTCGCCACCTCGATGGTGCAGCTCATCATCTTCCGGGCGCTGCAGGGCCTGGGCGCCGGGGCCGTCCTGCCGCTCGGCATGACCATCGTGGGCGAGCTCTACAGCCTCAGTGAGCGCGCGAGTGCCCAGGCGCTGTTCAGCGGCGTCTGGGGGGTGTCGTCCATCATCGGCCCCCTGGTCGGCGGCTACATCACCGACGCCCTGTCATGGCGCTGGGTCTTCTATCTGAACCTGCCGTTCGGCCTGCTGGCCGCCGCCGTCATCGCCATGGCCTATCCGCCTCCGCCCCACAAGACCGACGTGCGGGTGGACTGGCTGGGTGCGGGACTTCTTTTCTCCAGCGTCACCGCGCTGCTGCTGGCCCTCAGCGAACCCCCCTTCGGCGTGGTGCCGTGGCTGGTGGCGACGGCCGTGCTGGTGACCTGGCTCATCCGCGTCGAACGTCGGGTGGCAGTCCCGATCCTGCCGCTGGACCTGTTCTCCAGTCCGCTCGTGGTGCGCGCGCTCACGGTGGCCTTCATCTCGGGCACCGCCATGTTCGGGGCCATCGCCTATGTGCCGCTCTTCGTCCAGGGCGTACAGGGCGGCACCGCGACCGAGGCCGGACAGGTGCTGACCCCGCTCTTCCTCGGATGGGTCACCACGTCGGTGCTGGCCGCCCGGGTCACGATGAAGGTCGGTTATCGCCGCATGGTCATCTTCGGTTCGCTCCTGGTGGCAGGCGGCTTCGTCGTGCTGGCCCTGATGCGGCCGGACACCACCCGGACGGTCATCTACGCGGCGCTGCTGGTCATCGGGTCCGGCCTCGGTTTCTCGGTGCTGTCGCTGCTGCTGGCTCTCCAGACGGGGGTGGATCGCGCGCACCTCGGCATGGCGACGTCCCTCAATCAGTTCGCACGCAGCGTGGGCTCCACGGTCGGGGTCGCGGTGATGGGCGGCATGCTGACGCGTGGCCTGCACGGCGCGTCCATCGGCACGGGTCACGAGATGGCGGCCGGCCTGTCGCAGCTGGAGGGCGCGGCCCGCGGCGCCTTCGCGTCGGCGCTGTCCACGGTCTTCCTGACCGGCGCCATCGTGAGTCTGGTGGCCCTGGTGGTGAGCTTCTTCCTGCCAGCCGTGGACCTGTCCCAGGCGCACATGTCAGCCAGCGACAGCGTGATGGGTGGTGAGCTGGGCAGCTTTGACGGCGACGAGTCCTAGCCGCCCCGCCGGGACGGGTATGGTATTTTGCTGGAACACAGGGAGTTGAAGCGTTATGCCGATCTTCGAATTTGAATGCCGGTCGTGCGGACACGCGTTCGAGCAACTGGTGCTGCCGGGCCGACCGGAAACGGCCGAAAAGCCATCGTGTCCGGCGTGCCAGGCCACGAACACCGAGCGAACGCTGTCTATCTGCGCCATCAGTTCCGAGTCCACCCGTCAGTCCGCGCTGCAGAAGGCGCGGAAACGCAATCAATCCGTGGTGGTCGAGAAGGAGCGGGAAGAGTTCAAGGAAATGGTGGAACACGCCAACGAGCACCACTAGTCCGCCTCCCTCTCGCCTCGGACGCCCGGCACGGGGAAGCCGGTATACTGCGCCGGTTACATGAGCCCTGAGTTCCCCGTGTCGGCCGTCGTCGTCATTCCTACCTACAACGAACGCGAAACCCTGCGCGCCATTGTCGAGCGCGTCCTGCTCGTGGATGGCGTGCGCGTGCTGGTGGTGGACGACAACTCGCCCGACGGCACCGGGCACCTGGGGGACACACTCGCCAGGGAACAGCCCCGCGTCTCCGTGTTGCACCGGCCGCGTCCGGACGGCCTGGGCTCTGCGTACATTGCCGGCTTCCGCGCAGCGCTCGATGACGGCGCGACCGTCGTCTGCCAGATGGATGCCGATGGCTCGCACGACACGGCCGACCTGCCGCCCCTCATCGCCGCGCTGGCCTCGGCCGACATGGTGCTGGGCTCGCGCTATATCGCTGGTTCCCACATCCACGACTGGCCCGTGTCACGACAGTGGCTCAGCCACGCCGGTAACGGGTACGCCCGACTGGTGAGCCGCGTGCCGGTGCGGGATATCACCACGGGTTACCGGGCCTGGCGCGCCGAGGCCCTGCGGGCGATGCCGCTCGATCAGGTGCAGTCTCGGGGCCACGGCTTCCAGGTGGAAATGACGATTCTGGCCTTTCGCCGGGGACTGCGGATTGCCGAGGTCCCCATCTCGTTTCAGGACCGGCTGAGCGGGGTGTCGAAGATCACCACACGCACGTTGCTTGAGTTCGTGCGCAGCCCCTGGCGCGCGGTGTCGGTGCCGCGCGCTATCTGACGGCGGGCACCGGCCGGTAGTCCCGACAGCGCCAGAACGACACCGTCCGCAACAACCGACCTCCCACCATCACTGGCAGCGAGCCGGCCGGCTCACATTGCGCAAAGGGAAACCACGCGTTCGGGCGTTGGCGATGCAGCGTGTCGCTGACATAGATGGCATCGCGACCGGCGAGCGCCGCGTCATCCCGCCACAGATCGAACTGATCGTGCCGCCCGGTGAGGCGGGTGATCTCGAGCGCCGGATCCAGGTGAAAGGCCAGCAGGGCCACATCCGGATAGCGGTGGCCGAACACGAAACAGGGGTGACCCTCGCAGGCCCGGGCCAGGGTTTCCACGCGCGCGGCCACGGCTGGCCAGCCCTGGAGCTTCGCCGCCGGGTCACCTTCGGCACGGACGGGTATCACGGGCCAGCACGCATGGGCGAAGAGGGCGACACTCACCCCGGCAGCCACGGCCCAGGTGGACACTCGCATCCAGCGCGGCTGCGCGTCGAGCAACTGGACCGCTGGCAGGAACGCCAGCAGGTACGACACCGCCGTCCAATACGGGAAGGTCATCGTGACCAGGCCAAGCGCGGTGAAGAAGAGGGCGCTCGGCACCGACAGCCAGAAGATGAAGCGCGAAGCTTCGTCACCGGCCCTGGCGCGGCGGAACGCGCGTACCCAGCCCGCCACACAGAAGATCACGAGTCCTGGCGTCAGCAACACCTGGCTGGCCAGGAAGCGGCCGAGCGTGTTCGCCGGATTCCAGACCGCCGGATGCCGGTCTACGAAGTGGAACCGGATGGAGGCCCAGTCATGCTGGATATTCCAGAGCAGGATGGGCACGGCCCCGAGCA
This sequence comes from Acidobacteriota bacterium, assembly GCA_021731095.1. Classification (GTDB taxonomy): domain Bacteria; phylum Acidobacteriota; class Vicinamibacteria; order Vicinamibacterales; family UBA2999; genus JAKFYA01. The sequence goes on from JAKFYA010000442.1 coordinate 4,028, forward strand.
GCATCAGGCCGGCCGCGACATACGGCTGGGGCCGACGGAGCCAGTGACGGTGACGGGGCGAGGCGAGCAGATACGCCAGCACCGACACGGGCAGCAGCACCGCGGTGTACTTCGACACCAGCCCCAGCGCGCCGGCCACCCCAACCACGTACCAGAGCCGCGGCTGCTCGTCCTCCAGGACGAGGTGGAGCGCATAGAGCGCGGCCGTCCAGCAGAGCAGCATGGGCGGGTCTGGCAGCATCACGATGCCGAGCACCCCCATCGTCGGGGCGAGATTGAGCAGCAGCACCGCCTTCCATGCGGTGGCGGGATGGTGCGGGTCCAGGCGCGTGAACAGGCGGCCCAGCAGCCAGGAGGCTGCGCCGAAGCAGAGGATGGCCGGCAGATGCACGGCAAACGGGCTGTGGCCGAACAGGGCGGTCGAGGCCCGGATGAGCCAGGCACCCGCCGCCGGATGGTCGAAGTAGCTCAGGGCCAGGTGGCGCGACCAGGTCCAGTAGTAGGCCTCGTCATCCAGCACCGGCAGCACCCAGGCCACGGCCAGTCTCACCACCAGCACGGCGAGCAGCGCCTGCTGCCACCTGCGGGCCAGGCCAGGTCCCTCCGACATCGTCACGCAGGCGACGATATCACCCCGCACGAGAGACGTACATCGGCCTGGAGTATCCTGTCGCGATGAACAGACGACTTATCCGCTGTGCGCTCTCACTCGGCCTCGCCCTGCTCACGCTGACACCAGCGCTGGCCGGTGCCGCGACGCCCGAGGACACCGTCACCGCGCTCGATGCCGCATGGGCCAAAGCCTATCTCGGTTGCGACGCCAAGACCTGGGAAGGCCTGCTGGCTGACGACCTCACCTTCATCCACATGGGCGGCAACATGGATGACAAGGCGAAGCAGCTCGCGGCCGTGAAGATGTGCAACATGGCCTCGCTGAAGAGCCAGGTCACCAAGGCCACGGCGTACGGTCCCGACACCGTGGTCGTGCTCGGCAACATGCAGGGTGGTCTCAAAGGCAGCACCTTCACCTTCGACCTGCTCTACAGCCGCGTCTACATCCGGCAGGGCAACGCGTGGAAGCTGGTGGCGCACCAGTCGACCGGCGCGCCCAAGCCGCCAGCCAAGTAGCGCGCGCAGACACGCGGGCAGGGGAGCCTACGGGCTCCCCTTGTCGAACACCACCCGCCACACCCCATCCGTCTCGCGCCGCCAGACCGAGTTGAAGCGTCCGGCAGGTTTGCCGTCGGCGTCGGTCACCGGGCCACTGGTCAGGGCGAGCGTGCCGGAGGCCAGCACCTCGACGGTGTCAGGCGTCCACGAGAATGGCGCCGCCGGCCCCTCGAAGAACCGCGACCAGACCGCCACCACGCGCTCCCGCCCACGCAGCGGCTGGGCGCCGAAGAACACGGCCTCTCCGGCAAGGAAGGTTCCGAAGGCCGCCAGGTCGCGGTCGGCCATGGTCTTCGCAAACGCCGTCTCTCTGGCCCGCACCTCGCTCTGCAGCCGGCTCAGGTCTCCAGGCGACAACGCCGCGGGCCCGCCGCGGGCCGCCCCACATCCACTGCCGACGAGCACCACGGTACTCGCCAGCGCCACCAGCCAGGCCAGACGGGCACCGCTCCACTGGGACATGCGCCATACTAGCGCGCATCCATGCGCCGCCTGTTGCCACTCCTGCTCGTGCTCCTGGTCGCCGGGTCGATCCACGCCGAAGACTGGCCGCAGATTCTGGGCCCCACCCGGAACGGCGTCTATGCCGGCGTGAAGCTCGCGGACGCCTGGCCCGCGAGCGGCCCCAGGGTGATGTGGAAACGCCCCGTCGGCGAAGGGCTGGCCGGGGTGGCGGTCGCGTCGGGCCGCGTCATCCTGTTCCACCGCGTGAAGAACGAAGAGGTCGTGGAATCGCTCGCGGCCACCACCGGGACGCCGCAGTGGCGATTCGCCTATCCCACCACCTATCGCGACGACTTCGGCTTCGACGAAGGCCCGCGCGCCGTGCCGGTC
>JAKFYA010000180.1 GCA_021731095.1 Acidobacteriota bacterium
GTAGGTGTTGTCCTTCAGATCCGCCACCACCACGCGCTCTACTTCCCCATCAAGGTCCGAGATGATGTTGCGGATGAGGTCGTGAGTCATCGGCCGTGGCGTGGCGATGTTCTCAATCTGGAGGGCAATGGCATTGGCCTCGAAGACACCGACCCAGATGGGGAGCACACGCTCGCCTTCCGAATCCTTGAGGATCACGATCGGCATGTTGGTGATCGGGTCCACGATCAGCCCCTTGATGGTCATTTCAATCAACATTGCCGTCTCTCGACCTGCGTCCCTTGAATGCCGTTACGCCGAAGCGCTGCCGGTCGTAATCTGTCCCCACACGCTGTATGCTCCAGCGCGCTCAATCTTCACGTGGGCGAGGTCTCCAATGCCGGCGCCAGCGCCCGGCATATTGACCACCACATTCCCCATCGTGCGACCCGACATCTCGGTATCGCGACGTCTACTCACCGATTCGACCAGCACCTCGAACGTTGAACCAATCATCGCCTCGTGAATCGAGGCCTGAATGTCCCGCTGCAGCGCCTGCAGCTCCACGATTCTGACCGTCTTCTCGTCCTCAGCCACGTCGTCCGCAAGGCGCATTGACGCTGTGGTATTGGGGCGCGGCGAGTACTTGAATGAGTACATCGTCGAGAATCGCACGGCAGAAGTCAGGGAGAGTGTCTCCTCGAAGTCTTCCCGGGTCTCTCCAGGGAAGCCAACGATCATATCGGTCGATATCGCGATGTTCGGGATAGCCTCGCGAAGTTTGTCTACCAGCCGCAGGTAATCCTCCCGACTATGGCGTCGACGCATCGCCTTCAGAATGGCTGACGAGCCGGACTGCACGGGCAGGTGGATGTGCTTGCAGACCTTGTCGAGCCCCCGGATAGCGGCGATTAATTTCTCACCCGTGTGCCTTGGATGAGGACTGGCAAACCTGATGCGCTCGACGCCTGGAATGGCATTCACGTCCTCCAGGAGGTCAGCGAAGTCGTAGTTGGCGCGGTCTGGGGCGCTGTAGTGATTCACGATCTGGCCAAGCAGCTGAATTTCCCGATGGCCAGACTCTGCTGCCAGGCGCACGTCATCCAGGATTTCCTGGCGGGCCCGCATGCGCTCGATGCCTCGGGTATGAGGGACGACGCAAAAGGCGCAACGGTCATTGCACCCTTCGATGATGGTGACGTAGGCCTTGGCAGCATCCGTGCGACGGGCGACGCCGAGTGGAAAGCTGACATTGTCCCAGGGGCTGATCTCGATGGTCGGGAAGCTGGACGACAGGGCCTGGTTCACCAGGGTCGGCAGCATCTTGACGCGCTGGGTCCCGAGCACCAGATCAATAACCCGACCGTTCGTGACCTTCAGGAGGGCGTTGCCTTCCTGCTGGGCCACGCATCCCGTGACGGCGACCAGCGGGCGCGCACCGGTCTCCTCTTCGAGCACGCGAATCTCTCCCAGGCGCGTATAGAGCTTGTCCTCGGCGTGCTCTCGCACACTGCAGGTATTGATGACGAGAACGTCAGCGTCCGCCGCATGTTCCGTCGCCTCATACCCGGCCTGCTCCAGGAGGCCAGCCATGCGCTCGGAGTCGTGGACGTTCATCTGGCAGCCGGCTGTTTCAATGAGATACTTGGGCGCCACGCGCTTTTCGCCTTTCGCTTTCGCCTTTCGTCTTTGGCGAATTTTCGCCTTTCGCCTCGCCCGCAGGCGGCCGACGCGCCCGCTCGATGAGGCCGGCCGCACTGCTCCGCAGATCCGCCAAGGCCGCGTCGCCGCCGAGCATGCGCGCTAGTTCGTCCACCCGCTGTTCAGGGCCGAGCCGCGAAACCGACGTCACCGTGCGGCCGCCCCGGACCGACTTTTCAATGCTGAAGTGTGAGGTGGCATGCGCTGCGATCTGGGGCAGATGCGTGATGCACAGCACCTGGAAGCGCCGGCCGAGCTCCCCGAGGCGCTCCCCCACTACTGTGGCCACCATGCCGCCGATGCCGGCATCCACCTCGTCGAAAATCAGGGTCCGGGCCGTATCCTCTCCGGCGGCCAGGGTTTTCAGCGCGAGCATGATGCGGGAGAGTTCGCCGCCCGACACGATGCGGACCAGTGGTCGTACGGCCTCGCCGACATTGGGCGAGACATAGAACTCGACGTCGTCGATGCCACGCTCGGTCCATCGGTCGGGCATCCCGGCCAGATCCGAGAAGCGCACCTCGAAGCGGGTCCGGGCCATCGCCAGGCCCGCAAGAATGCCCTCAAGCTTTCCCGAGAACGTCTTCGCCTCTGCTTTGCGCAGAGCCGACAGATGCCGCGCAGCCTCCAGAAATCCGGACTCCGCTGCAACCAGTCGCGCCTCGAGTTCCCCCGGTGCGCCTTCACCCTCTGTCAACAGGCGACGCTCATCAGCCAGCGCCTGCCGTTTTGCCAGGACTTCATCGAGCGTGGGACCCCAGCGCCGCTTCAGCCGCTCGATCTGCGCCAGACGGTCTTCTGCCTGCTGCAGCGCTTCCGGCGAGGCGTCGACGCCGGACATGTAATCGCGCAGGAACAGGGACAGGTCGTCGAGCTGGCCCTTGATCGCGTCCCGAGCCTCAACATACGGCCTGAAGGACGGGTCAATGTCGGCCAACTCGGCCACGCGCTTCCAGATGCCCGCCAGTTGCCCCAGGACGGCATCGTCAGACTCGTACAGCGAACCGTAGCTCTCCTCGCACAATCGCTGCACCCGCTCCGCGCTCGCAAGGATCTGGCGGGTCGCCTGCAGTGATTCGTCCTCGCCGGCCTTCGGCCCCACCTTGTCAATCTCCGCGAGCTGGAACGCCACCAGTTCGAGCCGCGCCGCCTTCTCGCGGGCGTCCATCCGTGACCGCTCAAGCCGGTCACGAAGCTGACGCACCTCAGCAAACGCGGCCGCCACCCCGATGACCACGGGGTCGAGTCCCCCGAAGGTATCCAGCAATGGCAGGTGCGTTGCGGGATCAAGGAGCGCCTGGTGCTCGTGCTGCCCATGCATCTCGACCAGACGACCTGCCAGGTCACGGAGCATGGTCGCAGTGGCCAGATTGCCATTGACGAACGCGCGGCTCCTGCCCTGGTGGGTGAGCTCGCGGCGGACCAGGATCTCAGTCCCGAGTTCAGGAAGGGGCTCTGCAACCTCGAAGAGGGCTTCGATGGTCGCGACCGTCTCGCCGGTGCGAACAAGGTCTGCCGAGGCGCGGCCCCCCAGGAGCAGGCCAACGGCTTCAATGAGGATGGACTTGCCGGCGCCGGTCTCGCCGCTCAGCACGTTGAAGCCGGCGTCGAACTCGACCTCGACCGCCTCAATGACCGCGAGGTTCCGGATTCGCAGGTGGCGTAGCATTGAGCAGAACTCCCATCGTATCATAGGTTTGACAGCCTTCAGGACCCGTGCTACGCTACGCCAACTGCGCTGTCCCAGCGGCGCGATCTCGACGTTCCGGAGGCTTCGTTGCACACGCTAGGCAGCTTTCTCCTTGCACTGCAGGTGCAAGAAGGAGCCCCGTCCGCTGGGTTGAGTGACGTGGTGCAGATTGTCACTCGCGCGACACTGGTCAACCAGGTTGTCCTGTTGTCACTGGTCGGGTTCTCCGTCGCCAGTTGGGCCATCATCTTCCTGAAATTCTGGTCGTTCAGAACCATCGATCACCAGACCCGCGCCTTCCTCGACGTCTTTCGGCGTAGCAGCAAGCTGTCCGAGGTGCAGGCGGCCTGCCCATCCATGGCAGCCAGTCCCCTGGTTGGCGTGTTCCTGGCAGGTCATGCGGAGATTTCTGCGCAGTTCCGCCTGGCACCGGTCCAGGCTCCCGCGCGTCCAGTGCTCAAGAGCCTCGACGCCGTCGACCGTTCGCTGATTCGGGCTGCGACCACTGAAGTAGCCAAGGTCGAGCGGCATCTGACCTTTCTCGCCACGACGGCCAGCGTGACGCCGTTCATCGGGCTGTTTGGTACGGTGGTGGGCATTCTGATCGCCTTCGAGCGGATTGGTGCCACTGGTTCCACCAATCTTGCCGTCGTAGGCCCCGGGATCAGCGAGGCGCTCATCGCGACGGCCATGGGACTCGCGTCAGCCATCCCCGCCGTGCTGGCCTACAACCACTTCACCCACCGCGTGAAGGACTTCTCGGCGGCCATGGACGACTTCGCCCTCGAGTTCCTGAACATCGCGGAGCGGAACTACACCTAGGCCATGCCGAAGGTTCATGCGTCGGCGCCCAGTGCCGGTGGCCGCCACCAACGCGGTCGACGGGTGTCGTCGACACTCGCGGAAATCAATGTCATTCCGCTGGTCGACGTCATGCTCGTGCTGCTCATCATCTTCATGGTGGCGGCGCCCATGATGCAGCGCGGTCTCGAGGTCAACCTGCCAGTCGCCAGTCGCTCACAGGAGATTGCCAGCGAGCGTCTGTTCGTGTCGGTACCACTGTCCTTCCGGAAAGACTCGCGTGTGTTCCTGGGGGATGAGGGCGTCAGACTTGAGGTGCTCGCCGAGCGCATGCGGCAGTCCCTGGTGAACAAGGCCGACAAGCAGGTATTTCTGCGGGGCGACGGCGGCATCCAGTTGCAGGAACTGATGACCATTCTCGACACGCTGAAGCAGGCCGGAGTCCAGAACGTCGGCATCGTGGCCAAGTTGCCGGGCGAACGTTAGCGCGGGTGACCCCCCAGTGAACGAAGCGGCATCCGCGGTCATCGAGGCACGCGCCAGGGACCGAGAATCCTGGAACGGCGTGGTCGTGGTGTCTGTGCTGGGACATCTGGCCCTCGGTGCGGGGATTCTGTGGCTGCCTCAACGGGCAGCGAACACTGAGCCCCCGCGGACGGTGATGTCCATCAGTCTCGGCGGTGCGCCTGGACCACGTGCGGGCGGCATGACCCCGATGGGTGGCCGTGCCGTGCAGCAGGTGGCGCCGCCAGAGGTGAAGCCCCGCGCAGAGGCCCCGCCGGCGGCCAAGCCTCCAGCCATGACCTTGCCGAACAGGAATGCGAGGCCGGCGAAACCCGAGGTAAAACCCGCCGTGACGTCTGAGGCCGCAACCGGGCGTCGTCTCACGACTGGAGACGAGGTCCGTCAGGGGACGGCACGCGCGGAAACGGGCGCCCGCGGGCAGGGTTTCGGACTGACGGGTGGTGGAGGCGCAGGCGCAGGCGCCTATCTGGACGTCGGAGACTTCTGTTGCCCGGAGTACCTCGAAACCGTGGTGCAGACGATTCAGCGCAACTGGTCGTCCAAACAGGGAGCCACCGGCCAGACGCTCATGAAATTCACCATCGACCGGACCGGCACTCTGACAGACGTACAGGTCGAGCGACCGAGCGGCTTCGCGGTGCTCGACACCGCCGCCTCACGCGCCCTGCTCCTGACTCAGCGGGTACCGCCGCTGCCGGGCGCATTCCCGAATCCGAGTCTGACCGTCCATCTCAAGTTTGAGTATCAGCGCTGATGACCAGATTGCTTCACGCGTCCCTTCTCACACTCGCAGTGGCCACTGGCACCAGCGTGTGGCTGCTCGCATCTCCCCGTCAGACGGGAACAGCAGCGCCTCCCCAGCAGCCGCGCGAGATTGAACTCTCGATCAGTGGCGACCCTGGCGCTCCTCCCCGCTTCGCGGTGCCCGAATTCGTGGCCCAGTCGCCCGATGCGGCTGAACTGGCCAGGACCATCACGCAGGTCCTCTGGGACGACCTGAACTTCGAGCGCGAGTTCTACCTGATTCCACGCGACACCTACGCCACCATTCCGGCCGCCCGAACGCTGGAACAGGTGCCTGTCGCGGCCTGGCGAGAACTGGGCGCCGATGGCCTGGTCTTCGGAACGGTGCAGAAGACCGGCACGTCCGTGCGAGTGGAGGTGCGCGTGCTGAACCTGCGTTCGAGGCAGACGGTGTTCTCGAAGGAATACAGCGGCTCCGCGGGAAACCCGCGACTGTATGCCAACACCATTGCCGACGAAGTGCATCAGCAGCAGCGGGCGCTGCGTGGCGT
>JAKFYA010000440.1 GCA_021731095.1 Acidobacteriota bacterium
CCGTCCTCCCCGTTCCAGCAACCGCCCCAGGCCCAGCGCTTCGCGGGCCGAGACGGCCGCCGGTGCACCTGACTCCAGTTTCTGCGCCAGCATGCCTGTCAACAGGGCCAGCGACACCAGGTCCAGCCGGTTGTGCTCCAGCACCGCCTCCAGCGGCCGCGCGTCCCCACTGCGGACATAGCCGAAGTAGCGGCCAGGTATCTCAAAGCCTGGCACGTCACCGTCGCGCTCGAACCCGCACAGTGTCCGCTCGAGCGAGGTGAGCTTGCAACTGCTGGCACCCGGCACACGCGCCTCGAACGCCGGATCTTTCCAGAGGCGTCTCGCGGGATGCAGCAAGTCGACGTGCGGAAGCTCCAGCAGTGGCAGGGTCATCCGGTTCAAGGAAAAGCGCGTGTCCAGCAGCGGCAGGTCGAACGACTTGCCGTTGTAGGTCACAACTCCCGTCGCCCGCCCGGCCATCCTGGCCACACCGGCAAGCATGGCCGCTTCCGACCCGAACGAGGACAGGAAGAACTGCCGGACGTGCAGTCGGGCCCCTTCGAACCACGCGCAGCCCACCAGGAAGGCGTAGCTGCCGGCGCCACCGGCCAGGCCGGTCGTCTCAAGGTCGACAAAGAGGAGATGGCCGGCGCCCGTGTCGTCCGCATGGAAGGGAGAGGCCGCGCCAGGAGAGGGCGTCCCGCCCGCGCTCGGGCCGAGCAACAGCTCCAGCCTGGGCCAGAGGCCGTCGTTGCCGGGCATGGCGTCCGCCACGGCCACGCGCCCGTGCCGATACCCCGGCGCGAACGAGCGGTTCACGACCACATACCGATGGCCGCCCTCCTCGTGCCACTCCCCTCCGAGCGTCTCGGCGACGGCCTCGAGATTCTTCGCCGCTGGCGCTGGCGCCACACGGTCGAGCGGCGTCTCCGTCGGTCTGGTGCCGCCAAGGACCCCGCGCAACCGGTCGGCCAGCGAGGTCACGCCTGCGATGCCCCTTCGAGCGCTGGCGGCCGACTGGCGATGAGCAACTCCAGCATGCGCAGGGCCACCGTCTTCGCCAGCGGCCCTGTATAGCCGTCCGGGCCCACGCACGTGGGACAGCCGCGCTCACACCCGCAACCCGAGATGAGCTCGTGCGTCCGCACCAGCAGTTCGTCGTGCATGCGGAAGAGCGGTTCGCTGAAACCGATGCCCCCTGGGTAGTTGTCGTAGATGTAGATGCGCGGTTCTTCGGCCACCGGAGCGCCAGGCTCCGTGGAGATGCCGTCGAAGGAGATGCCGATGTCCTGCCGGTCACACATCAACAGCAATTGCGCGACCTGCCGCATGGCGAAGGACAACCCCACCACGCCGTCGCGTCGATCGTCCGGTGCGTAGGGCAGTGCCGCCATCACGTCACGTGGCAGCGTCAGCCAGTAGGACGTGGTGTGCATTTCCTGTTCTGGCAGGTCCAGCTCACCCGAGCCAATGTTCTCGTTCGTATAGAACTTGATTTTCTTGAAGCCGACCACACGCGACGACACGTGCACTTCGCCATGCGACCGCACCACCGCGAGACAGTCGAACGTCTCCAGCGCGGTGACCTTCGTGTAGGTGATGGCGTCCGTGTAATAGTCGCAAACGATCTGTCGCACGTAGGCCTTCCGGCCGTCGAAGTCGAGCTTCTCCACCTGGTACAGGGCGCCCTCCAGCAGGTAGATGGCCTTCTCGTGCAGGGTAGACGGACCACTGGTGAAACTGGTTTCGCCAATCACGTCGGCGCCGCGGGTCGTGTCCACGATGATGAAGTTGTCGGACGAAATGGACCGCAGACTTACGGCATCGGCTGGATACGACTCGTTGGTCCACTGCCACTGTCCGACCTCGTCCGGCCCGCCATCTGCCGTGGTGCAGTGGACGAAGCCCTGCTCGGCCAGCACCCCCAGCACCTCCTGCACATTGTGGCGGCCGTAGGTCTCGACGGTCGTGAACGGCAACTCGAAGGCAGCACACTTCACATGGTCTACCAGCACCTGCAGATTGTCGGGATTGATGAGTGCCCGCTCGGGTGACGCATCGAAGAAGTAGGACGGGTGCCGCAGGACGAACTGATCGAGTGGCGCGCTGCTGCCCACCAGCACGGCGGCCGAGCGCCCGGTCCGGCGCCCCGCGCGGCCAGCACGCTGCCACGTGGCGGCGATGCTGCCCGGATACCCGGCCATCACGCACACATCCAGCGCCCCGATGTCGATGCCCAGTTCCAGCGCATTGGTCGAGATGACGGCGCGTACCGCGCCGTCGCGGAGGCCCTTCTCAATCTCGCGCCGGCGCTGCGGCAGGTAGCCGCCGCGGTACCCGCGAATGGTGTCGGCCGTGCCGGGCGGGCCGGCGAAGTCTTCCTTCAGGTACGTCGTGAGGATCTCGGTCGACAGCCGGCTCTGCGCGAAGACGATGAGCTGCAGTCCCCGCTTGAGGAACTCGGACGCCACCCGTCGCGTCTCGGACAGATAGGACCGCCGGATGCCGAGCTCGGCGTTGACGACGGGCGGGTTCACGAAGAGGAAGAACTTCTCGCCTCGCGGTGCGCCGCTCTCCTCGACCAGCTCGAAGGGCGCCTCCACCAGCGCCTCGGCCAATTCGCGGGGGTTGGCAATGGTGGCCGACGAGCAGATGAACGTCGGGTTCGAGCCGTAGTGCTGGCAGACCCGCCGCAGGCGACGCAGCACGTTGGTGAGGTGGCTGCCGAAGACACCCCGATAGGCATGCAGCTCGTCGATGACCACGAAGCGCAGATTCTCGAACAGCTTCGCCCAGCGTGGATGGTGCGGCAGGATGCCGGAGTGAATCATGTCCGGGTTGCTCAGCACCGCATGCGCCTTCCCACGGATGGCGCGACGCGCATCCTGCGGTGTGTCGCCGTCGTAGGTGAAGACGCCAATCTCCAGCTCGCCCGGCTGCGAGAGCAGGTGTGACATCTCGTGCAGCTCGGCCAGCTGGTCCTGCGCCAGCGCCTTGGTCGGAAAGAGATACAACGCGCGGCTGGACGGGTCCTTGAGGATGCGGCTCAGGATGGGCGCGTTGTAGCAGAGCGTCTTGCCCGAGGCGGTCGGCGTGGTGATGACCACGTTCCGCCCGGCCAGCGCGTGCTCGGCCGCAGCAGCCTGATGCGTGTACATCTGCTCGATGCCACGCGCACGCAGCACCTCACGCAGCCGCTCATCAATGCCATCCGGGAAGGACGCGTACTGAGCGTCGCGCGCCGGCAACCGACGCACCGCGGTCACCCACCCGTCCGGCGTGTCGGCGCGTTCGATGCCGCCGGACAGCCGTTCGAGCGCGGTCTGCAGGGCAGACTCGCGCGCCGGATCGGTCTTGCGCGTCAGTTGACGGGGACGGGGCCCGGGGTCGGGCGGCGTCAGGTCGAGCGGGAGGTCCCGAGGGTCACCGGCCATGCCCCTCGATGGTAGCAAACAAAAGGCAAAAGCTAGCTGGTGACGCTGAGCGGCAGATTTCGTCCCCCAAGGCCCAGGGCGATGAGGCCCGCCACCACGACCAGGCCCGACGAATCTGCCAGGAAGTCCACGCTGATGAGCCCGCCGCTGGCCAACTGGAAGTTCAGCACCATCAGCGCCGACAGCACCGCGACCGGCCGTGTCCACACGCCCCCGATGAGCGCCAGTCCGCCGCCCAGTTCACCCAGCAACACGAGGCGACCGAAGATGGGGGCCCCGGGAATGAGGAGGTGCGCATACGCGCGACTGGCAGCCGCCACGTCGGCCCTGGTCGACCACGCCGTGAGCCTGGTGGCGAGCGGTGTGGCATCCAGCAACCACCCCCACTTGCTCAGGGACTTCATGATGAGGAACACGCCCAGCGCCACGCGCAGCAGCACCAGCGCGCGGCCACTCCACACGGTTCCACCGCCTCCGCCGCGACTCATGGCTGGAGCGCCAGGCCCCAGGGTTTCGTGCCCACAGCCACCTTGCCCACCACTGACCTGGTGGCGACATCCACAATCGAGACATCGTTCGACGGACCGTTGGCCGTGAAGACGGTTGCGCCATCGGCGCTCACGGCGACGCCCCAGGGCCGCGGCCCGACTTCCACCGACCAGAGCGGCTTGCTGGTGGCGGTGTCGATGGCGAACAGCAACTTGCCGCGGCCAGTCGTGACATAGAGCGTCTTTCCGTCAGGGGCCACCACGGCGCCCATCGGCTTGATCGTCTCGCCTGTGAGCGTGATGGTGCTGAGGACCTTGTGCTTCCGGGCGTCGAGCACCGCGATGGAGGAGCCGTTCTCGGAGGTCACGTACGCGCGGCTGCTGTCGGGCAGGAAGGCCGTGGACCGGGGACGGGGCCCCACCTCCACTCTCGCCACGACAGCCCGCGTGGCTGTATCGATCACGAAGACGGCGCCATCCTCTTCGGAGGTCACGTAGACTACCGCCCCGTCCGGCCGGGTGTCGACCCCCTCGGGCTCGCCGCCCACCTTGACGGTGCCCAGCGTATCCCCCGTCGCGACGGCCACGACGGTCACCTGGGCGCCATCTTCATTGGCCACGAATACCTGTGAGCCGTCCGTAGAGACCGCCACCTTCTCGGGGTCCGTGCCAGACTTCAGCACCCGCAGCAACATGCCGGTCTTGAGGTCGACCACGCCGATGCCATCGGCTGATCGGTCCGGCGGCGGCAGGGTGCTTTCGTCCACACCGGGTCCAGCGGCAGGCGATCCGCTCAGGGCCACGAACGCCAGGGTCCCATCGTGATTCACCTGAACACCGCGGGGGCGCTTGCCCAGCTTGACCGTGGCCACCACCGTGCGGCTGGACACGTCAATGACGCTGAGGTCGCCCGACTCCTCATTGGTCACCAGCAGGCGCGGGCCGGACTTCTCTGGGAAGGCGGGCACTGGCGCGGACGCCGCCTCCGGGACTGCGGTTTTCGTTTCCGGTGCCGGCTGGGTGGAACAGGCCGTTGCCATCAGGCACCACACGAGAGGAAGGGTGCGTACACGCATGGCCGAGACGATATCACGCCCGCCGGGACCGGGGCATCCGCGACGGCGTGCAACCAGGCTTCCCTTGTGGCAGTCTAAAACGGTGATGACGCCGGTGTCCCGACTTCTGACCATCGCTGGGCTACTGACGCTGATGGTCGCGGCCCCCGTCGCGGGCGTGGCTGCCCCCATCCTGCTGCACCAGTACCGGCTGAACAGCTCGCTCGCCGACGATCTGGGCGGCGACAGCCTGACGGCTCACGGGGGACGGAGCCTCTACTACGGCTACAGCTTCGACCCCAATCAGGGCCTGAGCCTGTCGAACAGCGGCATCTCGGACGACTGGTCGATTGCCATCGACTTCCTGTTTCACGATCCGACGCACGGCGGGGTTGGGTGGTCCAAGATTCTGGACACGCAGGACCTTTCCTCGGACTGGGGCATCTATACCGGCTGGGATGGCGAGCTCGAGGTCTACGCCGACCCGAATCACTCCGGCAGCCCGGTCACCCTGCGCCCCATGACGCTGTCCACGCTGGTCATCACGCGGAACAGCAGCACCAACTACGTCAAGGCCTACCTGGACGGCGAGTTGCAGAATTCCGCACTCGATACCAATGGCGGCCTCATCTCGAGCGGCCCCCTGCATTTCTTCATGGACGACCTGCTCACGCTGGCCACGCTCAATGAAGCCACGTCCGGGTATGTGGACAGCATCCGCATCTGGAACGGAGTGCTGAGCGGGCAGGACATTGCCCAGCTGGAGGAACTGGACCCGCCGCAGATTCCGGAGCCGGCCTCACTGCTCCTGGTCGGCAGCGGTCTGGCCGCTGCCGGCGCACGCCGGCTCCGCACCAGTCGCCGGACAGGCGCCTAGGCCGTTCCGCACCGAGCCACGTCCCCGGTCAGAACATGCGGCTCTGGCAGCCGTCGACCACGACGCTGGTGCCGCTGACCCAACTGGCGCGGGGTGACGCCAGAAACGCCACGACGTCTCCCACTTCCTGCGCCGTGCCGAAGCG
>JAKFYA010000485.1 GCA_021731095.1 Acidobacteriota bacterium
ACACGAACGGAAACATCACCTGGACCGGGCCATGCGCGGCCGCCCTGAGGATGGCCCGGAGTTGCTCCGCAAAGCGGTCTGGATTGGCCAGGCTGGCGCGAATCCCACGCAGGCCACCATGACCAACCCAGCGTCCGCTCTGGGCCTCGCTGCCAGACACAGGGCTCCGGTTGAAGTGCCTCCCGTCAATGTCGAAGGTCCGGATGGTGACAGGCCGGCCGCCCGAGGCCTCGACCAATCGCCGATAGGCCCGGTACTGATACTCCTCGTCGATGATCTCAGCGCCGAGTCCCGCCAGCAGGAACTCTGATCGATACAGCCCGACGCCGTCGGCACCCGACTGCACCGCCAGGGGGACATCTTCGACGCGATCGATGTTGGCCATCACGCGAATTGCCATCCCGTCCCTGGTGTGGAGGGGGCCCTGTGGCGGCGTTCGCGTCACCTGGGCTCTGCGCCTGGGCTGGGCCGAGCGCCGGCGGGTCACCTCATCCGGGTCTACCGTCACGAGGCCCGTCTCGCCATCCAGCAGCACCATGGCGCCCGGTTGCACGCGTCTCGAGATATCCGACAGGCCGACCACCGCGGGCACACCGAGCGACCGGGCCAGGATGGCTGTGTGATACGTCCGGCTCCCGGCATCCGTGGCAAAGCCTGCCATCCGACTCCAGTCCAACTGGGCCACGACCGAAGGCGTCAGCTCGTCCGCAATCAGGACGCACGGCTGGTCGAGCTGGTGAATGAGTGCCCGTACGCCGCCAGTGTCCTCCCTGAGGTTCATGCGCAGACGCCCCGCCACGTCGTGGAGGTCGCCCTTTCGTTCGCGAAGATAGGGGTCTGCGGCGTCATCCAGCACGGCCGCCACCTCGCTGACAGCCTGCTGGATCGCCCACTCTCCATTGGCACAGGTGTCACGAATGATGGCAATCGCCCGATTGACCAGGAGGGGGTCGTCGAGCATCAGCAACTGCGCATCGAAGAGTGCCACCAGTTCGCCTGCTCTGGCCGTGAGCATTCTGGCTCGAATCTGGACGAGCTGCTCCTTGGACCGCAGACGCGCCTGTGCGAAGGCCTCCAGCTCGGCGGGGACTTGGCGGGCAGGAATGGTGAAGCGAACGGCACTATCCCGCTGAACCGCTACGAGCGCCGGTCCAAGTGCCACGCCAGGCGAAGCCCCGATGCCGATCAGTCGCTCCACGGCCCCTCGCCGAATCCCGATGCGACCAGTGCCGACAGCGCCTCTATTGCTGCGGCCTCGTCAGGCCCCTCCGCAGTCAACGTGACCGCCGTGCCACAGCCGGCGGCCAGAAGCAGCAGGCCCAGAATGCTCTTGCCGTCCATCTCCCGTGCACCGGCACAGACCCGGATCCGCGACGAAAACCCAGAGGCCGTCTGGACAAAGCGTGCTGCCGCCCTGGCGTGCATACCCAGCCGGTTGGACACGGTGATGGTGGCCGAGGTCACGCCCGCTCCCCGCGCAGGAGGTCCGATGCGACCCAGATGGCATGTCGGCCCTGTTCACGGATGTCACGAGCGACGGCCAGCAGGTCCGCGGCCTCACCCGGCTGCGCAAGCTTGATCAGCATCGGGAGGTTGACGCCAGTCAGCACCTCAAGCCGTCCAGTCTCCAGAAACGTCATGGACAGGTTGGCCGGCGTGCCACCAAACATGTCGGTCAGCACCAGCACACCAGCGCCGCTGTCAACACGACCGATGGCGCTGGCGATTTCCTCCCGCGCCGGCTGCACATCATCATGCCAGCCAATCGACACGGCCGTCACATGGGCCAGATCGCCAACAATCGCTTCGGCCGCGTTCACCAGTTCGGTGGCCAGCTGTCCGTGGGTCACCACTACCACACCAATCATGCCTGTCCCCCCAGTGGCCATCGGCCCGCGCGCGGCGTCATGAGTCCCGGTGCCTGACACGGAGCCGCACGCCATCCACGCCCGCCAGCGCGGACTTCAGCGTCTCGACCACCATCACCGAACGGTGCTGTCCGCCTGTGCAGCCAATGGCCACGGTGAGATAGCTCTTGCCTTCCTCGACATACCGCGGCAAGGCGAACGCCAGGAAATCGGTGAGTTTTGTGATGAACTCGCGGGTCGATGGCTGCCTGCGCATGTAGCGCACCACGGCAGCGTCCCGCCCGGTGAGTGGCCTGAGGCCCTCGACGAAATGCGGATTCGGCAGGCACCGCACGTCGAACACCAGGTCGGCGTCCACCGGGAGCCCGTGCTTGTAGCCAAAGCTCATCAGGTTCACGACCATTTCGGCTCTGGTCGAGGTGTGCCGTGTGAGCCGCACGAACGCTTCACGCAGTTCGTGCACGGTGAGGTTGGAGGTGTCGAGGATGAGATCCGCCATCCGGCGAATCGCCGTCATCTTCGTCCGCTCTTCCCGGATACCCTCGGTCACGGAGCGATCCTTGGCGAGGGGGTGCGGCCTCCGGGTTTCGCTGAATCGACGTACGAGCGACTCATGGCTGGCCTCGAGGAAAATCAGCATCGGCATGAGGCCCGCGCTCGCGCGCAGGCCGCGGTAGACCCGGGCGAAGTCGCGGAGAAACCCTCCCTCCCGGACGTCGACCACGATGGCGACCTTCTCGATGCCGGCCTCCTCGCGCACCACCAGATCGGCCATCGTTGGAATCAGCAACGTCGGCAGGTTGTCCACGCAGAAGTACCCGAGGTCCTCCAGCGCCCTGATGGCGTGCGACTTTCCAGACCCGGACAGGCCGGTCACGATGATGAACCGATGCCGAGGGTCGGCCCCTGAGGCGTGGCGTCTCCGGACAGGTGTCTTCGCCATCAGTCTTCGTCTCCCGGTTCAGCGTCGTCTTCGAGGTCGAGCATCGGTTGCGATTCGAGGGCCCGGTCGATGCGGGTGACCAGGTCGCGTGCCGCGTTCAGCCCTCTGGAGCGGAGCAACTGGTTCCGCGCCGCCACTTCCACAAGGATCGCCAGGCTCCGGCCTGGAGCTACGGGCATCTCCACCAGCGGAAGCCGCAGCCCGACCAGTTCATAGACCTTCTCGTCGAGGCCCAGTCGCTCGTATTCGCGCGTGTCGTCCCAGCGTTCAAGACGAACGACCAGTTCAATCCGCTTGGAGGTCCGCGTCGCGGCGACGCCGAACAGATCGCGGATGTTGATGATACCGAGACCGCGAATCTCCATGTGGGAGCGCGTCAACTCCGGGCAACTGCCGAGCACGACGGTCTCCCCTCTCCGCCTCACCTCGACGGCATCGTCGGCCACGAGCCGGTGGCCCCGGACCACCAGGTCGAGCGCGCACTCACTCTTGCCAATGCCGCTGTCACCGATGATGAGAACTCCCAGTCCGAGGATGTCCAGCAACACCCCGTGGATCAGGACGCGCACGGCCAGCGTGTCGTCGAGCACGGCGCTGAGCTTGGCGATGGCCACCGGGGTTGACACCGGTGTCCGCAGCAGCGGCATCCCGTGCGACTGTGCGGCCGCGACCAGTTCGTCCGGCGGATTCCATCCTCCGGTGATTAGCACGCAGGGGATGTCGTGGGTGAAGGCGCGCGTGAGTGACTGCAGCCTCGACGGGGCCGGGAGACTCTCCAGAAAGCGGATCTCGCTCTCCCCGAACACGAGGACCCGGCCAGGCTGGAGATACACGTCGAATCCGGCGAGGGCCAGACCGGTCTTCTGGATGTGGGGACTGGCTATGCGCCGCTGCAGGCCGTCGACGCCGGCCAGGACCTCAAGTCCGAGTCCGACAGCATCGACGCGCCCCTGAAGAAGGCTCTCGACGGTAACGCCAGGTGGCGGAGGCATGGGGACTCCGACTCGGTCTCGTGTCGGAAGACAGGCTCAGTACAGGATCTTGCGCTGGTTCGAGGTCGGGATCTTCAACTCTTCCCGGTACTTCGCAATGGTGCGACGGGCCAGCTCGAGCCCTTCTCGCTGGAGAATGTTGACAATCTTCGAGTCGCTCAGCGGCCGGCGCGCGTCTTCCTGCTCGATGATCTTGCGGATGCGCTGCTTGATGGTGACCGAGGACACCGCTTCCCCGTAGGAGCTCGAGATACCACTATGGAAGAAGTACTTGAGCTCGAACACACCCTGGGGCGTGTGCATGTACTTGTTCGTCACCACCCGGCTCACCGTCGACTCGTGCATGCCGATGTCGTTGGCGACGTCGCGCAGGACCAGTGGTCGCAGGTACTCGATGCCATGGTCCAGAAAATCACGCTGGAAATGGATGATGCTGGTGGCCACCTTGTGAATCGTCTTCTGGCGCTGCTCCACTGACTTGATGAGCCAGAGCGCCGAGCGGAACTTGTCCTTCACGTAGGCGCGCGTCTCGTCGCTGTTCTCGCCGTTCTTGTCGAGCAGACGTCGATACACCGGGCTGATGCGAAGCTGCGGCAGGCCCTCTTCATTCAGGACCGCCACATACTCGTCCTCCACCTTCATCACATAGACGTCCGGGATGACGTATTGCGAGGTCGACGGATTGTGACGGCTGCCCGGTTTCGGGTCCAGATGCCGAATCAGCTCGATGTGCTCCTTCAGTTCCTCGATCGACATGCCCATCCGGCGGGACAGCTCCGGGATCTGGTGGTTCTGCAGGAGGCGCAGGTGCTCGGTGACAATGCGTTCGGCGGGCGAACCGGCGAGGCCGAGGTGGCGAATCTGCAGTGTGAGGCACTCCTGCAAATCACGAGCGGCCACGCCGACCGGGTCGAAAGTCTGAATCAGGGTCAGCGCCCGCTCGACCTCCTCGGTCGGCCAGGGACCCATCGACGCGATCTCGTCAACCGTGGCCACGAGCGTGCCGTCGTCGTCAAGATTGCCGATGATGCCCTCGCCAATCTGCCGTATCAGCGAGTCGTCGGTCTGCATGGACAACTGCCAGAGCAGATGATCCGACAGGGAACCCGACGTCGAGAGCGTGTTCTCGATCGGCGGCAGTTCCTTGACTTCGGTGGGCGTGCGCGGCTTGTAGCCCTCGTCCAGGTAGTCACCGAAGAAGTACTCGTAATCCTGGTCATCCCAGGTATCACCCTTCTCGGTCGGCTTGGGCTCTTCAGGCTTCTCCGGTGTGGCTTCCGCCTGCTGGAGGTCGTCGGACGGGACCTCCTCGAGCATCGGATTCTCCACCATCTCCTGGTTGAGCAGTTCCGAGAGCTCGAGCGTCGACATCGGCAGCAGCTTGATTGCCTGCTGCAATGACGGCGTCAGAATCAGCTTCTGAACGAGCTTGGTATGCAGCTTCTGGGAGATGGCCATGTGCGATCAGCTCTGCGGCGCTCGGGCGTCCACCCCGCAATCTTAGTCCAACCGGAACTCCGTCCCGAGGTAAATCCGGCGGACGTCTTCGTCGGCCGCCAGTTCAGTCGGGGTGCCACTGCGGAAGATCGTTCCGTCGCTGACGATATAGGCCCGGTCCGTGATGCGAAGCGTCTCCCGCACGTTGTGATCAGTGACCAGGACGCCGATGCCGCGCTCGGTCAGGTGCCGGATGATCTTCTGGATTTCGGTCACGGCAATCGGGTCAATGCCGGCAAAGGGCTCATCCAGGAGAATGAACCGAGGCGACATCACGAGGGCACGGGTAATCTCTGCCCTGCGGCGCTCTCCCCCAGACAGCGTGTAGGCCGGCGAGTTGCGCAGGTGGGACAGGCTGAGTTCGGCCAGCAGGCTGTCCACTCTGGCCCTCCGCTCGGCCCGGCTCAGCTTGAGTGTCTCCAGGATCGCCAGAATGTTCTGCTCGACTGTCAGTCCGCGGAAGATGGACGCCTCCTGCGGGAGGTAGCCAATCCCTTTCCGGGCCCGCACGTACATGGGATCGCGGGTGATGTCCTCCTCGTCCAGAAACACCTGGCCTGAGTCCGGCGACACCAGCCCGACACTCATGTAGAAGGTCGTGGTCTTGCCCGCCCCATTGGGCCCCAGCAGCCCGACCACCTCGCCGGAAGAGACA
>JAKFYA010000418.1 GCA_021731095.1 Acidobacteriota bacterium
TACCTCTTCCCGGCTTGCGGCGGCGATATTGTGCGCCAGCGCCACTGTCGTGATCAGGGCGTCGTGGAAGGTATTGTCCAGTAACTGGCGCTGGAACTCTCCCTTGATATGCTTCTGGTAATTCTTGAAGGTCTTATCGTTCACTTTGTAGTGCCCACGGCCTCCGTGCAACGCCATATCAAAGGCGTCACGAAATGTGACGGTACCGTCCGGCCCTGTGGACCACTCGGACTTCATCTTCTGAACATACAACCCCGCCCACTGCTCGTACTCGTCTACCCATTGCTGCGATATTCCTGGGTCTTTGCACAATTCGCCCATCTTAATAATCGAGAGGTCGTCTCCGTGGGTCAGGATACGTACGCGAAATGCAACTGCGTCGGTCTCGTGGTCTGGTGGGCCCGTAAAGGTGAAAGACGGCTCCGTCCCATCCATTGTCATCTGGAAGGTAGCAATGCTCGACCCTCCTGAGAAGTAAGGGTAGCGCTCTATCTTCTCTACGAGAGCAATGAAGGCCTCAAGCCGCTGCCTCGTCTCTGGAGTCACAACGGGACCTCTTCTGTTGCCGGCTGCGGGGTCAGTCGATCGATTGCGCTCGTGAGCAGGGGCGCATCGTGTCACTTGATCGTAGCCTCACTTCGACCACTGGAACCTCGTCGGCCACGACTCGCGCGATCGCGGTGCCCCCGCCTTCAACGAACGGGTAATGCGCAGGGCCTTGCCGTTCCTGCGGAACAATCGAGCGCGTGAAACGGTGTAGCACTGCGAGACCGCGCGTGTTGGTCACAGACGTCGCTTTGACCCTTGTGTCAACACTGACAGGACGAGAGCCTAACCAGCGATCAGCAGCGCCAGCCCCCGTCTCCCCACCATTCCACAAGCTAGGCCACAGCACAGCTCCAATGCGCGGGGATGTCAGCCCGAGCCGGTTCGTGGACACCGAATTGGCCGCTCGGGGGACGTCCACGCACCTGGATCAAGCTCAGAATCGGGCACTGGCTCGAACTCATGAAGATGACCACTGAACCCGCCGCGCCAGCTTACCTAGTTTGACTCCTACACTCCAGACGGAGGCCTCGACGACTTGCCACCGGGACTGAGCACGAAGTCCGACCTGCCGTCAGAGGTCCGGACCGCAACGGCAGCGGATGTCTCATCTCCGTGCTGAAGCATGGTGAAAACGAAATGCGCCTTCTTCCCTTCCCTCGTGTAGGTCTTCGACGCGAATGAAAGGCCAGTCTCGCCGTAGATCTTGCGGTCGAATTTTGTATTGCTGCGCTCGCGGTCGAAGACTATCTCTAACTCGATTCGCTCCAGAACTCGATAGCCTCCAGAAGGCAGAACCAGCTCGACGCCGTCTGGCATAGCGATCGTGACGGGCAGCCGTTCAACGTCATCGTTGTCAAATGTAAACTGCGCCACAGGCGATGCCGTGCAATACCAATGCAACACGTCACCCAGCGGGAGTGATTGATCGCCGAGCCTCAGCGATACGCCGGCGACCATCATCGTATCTGTAAAGGGCTCCTGGCCCTTTGCCAGATGGAGCGAGACGTTCTCCGCGACTGGGAAATGGGCAACCACCAGTGCCGAGTCCGGTAACTCCGCAATCAGGTGCCAGTTCGCCGACGTTGCTTCTTCGAGAGTGAGTGTCTGGATTCCCGCCTTCTCGGCTGCCGCCCGCGCCGTCTTGGCGAAGCCTGCCCGTGCGACTGCGATCACCTTGTCTACGGGCAGGTTGAGGTATTTGCCCCGCAGGGAATCGATCCAGACCTGATCCGCCTTGCGCTTGTGGTCACGGCACTCCAGCGCAAGCGTCACTTTCTTGCCGCTGACGACCGCATGAATGCAGACATCAACCTCCCGCCGCTCTCCGGTCAGACGGTCGGCGAGCATCTCCGATTCGACGACACGGACCCCTGGCGCAGCGAGCTGCCGCTCGACGAGGTCGATCAACGCCTGGAAATCGTTGGTGCGCTTTGGCATGGACTGCTGTGTGCGATCTTATCGCGGCGTGGAGCCCACGCCCATTTCCGCCCCTTTCCACTCCTTCGCTCACAGGACAGCTCCGGTGCGCGTGGGCGGCACCCGTAAGTTGTGGGGCGATTTTACTCACGGCGAACCGGACCTCCTGACCGCCTGGACAACGGCGCGGACGACGGCGGGCGTCTCGTGCCGCTTTCATGACCTCCGGCACACGGTCGTCACCCGCCTGCTGGAGTCCGTTCAACCGTTCGGGGTCATCCCGGACATCATGGGCTGGAGCCCGGGGACGACCGTCCGCATGATTAAGCGCTACGGGCACATCGGGTCGGTGGCCCGGCGGACGGCGATGGCGGCGCTGGAGGCGGCGGGATGAGTGCGCAGCTATTAGATCTCTGCAGGCTCAAGAGTGAATCCGGCCCGTCGAGGCAGGCGAACGACCGGGTGTATCACCGAACCATATGCCCGCTACGCTTCGGCACCTAGTGCACCGACCGCGTTCGAAGCGCATTACTATCCGGAGGCCACAGTGGCGTGAGTCAATTCATTTCCCTCGGGCAATCCCGGTAAGACTCTATGCGACGCTGGCACATCACCGAACCAGTCACAATCGGCGCGACACTTCAAGTCCATTCAAGATGACTGAACCAGCGAAAGGCATTCGGGCGGTATACCTTCTCGGGGGGCATTGTCTGCCCAGCTCAGCATCGTTCGAAGGTAGACAAGAGCAGACGCTCATACTTGAAGAACTTGCTCTGGGAGAGCACCCTTACCAGGTCAGAGATGGTCTATTTGCGCCGGCTTGTCGACCGCCCCGATTCTGGGATGGCAAGGTTCTGAACATACACGCTTGGGAGTGCAAGACCTTCGGTGACTACAAGATCGTTATCTCTTGCGTGCAGCTCACAACCGATTGGTTCGAAAGGGATGAACCGCGACACAAGTACTCTGGACACTTGAATGCGCTGTTCGGGAGCATCGTCGGTGACCACGGCTACATTCAGAGCCAACGTCCTGGGCTGGAACCCCTAGTCACGCCGTCTGTCTTGTACGTGCAGAGCTGCCTGGCGGGCGACCACGAGAGTGACTCTGCCTCAGCCGCACTTCGTTCTGTTGGGCTTGACTCTTTGTCGGACGTCACGAGCGCGCACATTGAAGGGACGCGGTTCTTTCCGGGACTGTTCGGCTTCGGGGATCATGAGTGGCGAGCTCTTTCGGCCCTCGACAATCGACCCGGCACGCTGGACCCGCATCGTTTAGCGCTGCCAGCGACAGTATGCTCACTCGTCTACTTACAGGCACTCACGGACCTTGCGAGCAACCTTGCACGGAGGGCGTCGGAGATGCCTTTCGTGGGAATCACAACACAAGAGTACGTCCAAGGTTTTCTCGCGAACAACAAGCTTAGGCCGATGCTCCGAGACTATCAGCAGACGTTTCTTCGAGATAAAGAGCGAAACGTTGAGTTGCGACTGAGACTAGAGCGAGAGGAACGCAATCTGGAGGAGGAAGGTCAACACAATCTGTTTCTTCTCTGGAAGGAGCGTGCATTCGACGCCGTGCCTCGGACGGAGGCACTCCGGTGGCCGGGGAAGGTGACCGTGCACATAGAGCATGCCTATCGTCAGCGGATGGCGGCCTTAAGGCGCCGGCTGGAGACAAGTCGGTCTCAAGAGGATGCGGTGTCCGAACTACTCCGAGACCGCGCCGTAGCCGCATCGGCACAGACCAATCTTCGCCTTCAGCTTCTCGTGTTCATCCTGACGTGCATTACGGCAGTTCCGGTAGTTGAGGAGCACTGGGCAGAAATCGTGCGTTTCTTTCGGTACGTTCAGGTGGAACTGCTAGCGCGCTGGCCACTCTAGAGGCAACCGATCGGTGTGCTTGATTCGATCCCGTGGACGCGCCAACTACGCTGCGTGAGTCGCACTACGTCCAGGGTCACCCCGGACATCATGGGCTGGAGCCCGGCGACGACCGTCCGCATGATCAACCGGTGCGGGCACATCGGGTCGGTGGCCCGGCGGACGGCGCTGGCGGCGCTGGAGGCGGTGGGGTGAGGGAGTAGCGCCTTGCCCTTCTGGCGAGTCGACACTTGGGCATCGACCGGCTCAGCACGCGGCAGCTCTTCGGGCCGATCGGGGGAAGTGCCACCGCCCCGTCTTCAAGCGCAGTATTATCATGAGGCGTCGGCGGACGGAGTCAACTCACTCCGTCATCGGAATTCCCGGCACGGTTCCGCGCGACGAACCACCAACGCGTGTCCCAGACGGCTTGAATGGCGATGCCGCCCCGCCGCAAGGTGAATCGGCTCAGACATCCCGGGGAAACATGAGCGCCATCATCACGTGGTTAGAAAAGAACGCCTACGGCTTCTCAGAGCTGACAGAAGCCGAGCGTCAGGCGATCAGTGATTTCTCCCTCCTGTGGTCGCTATTCGAGGCCCACAAACTGAACTCCGCCGGAACGGCGGCTTCAGTCAGGACCTTCGCGACTCAGTTGCTGGCGGAGGGCTACGATGTTCACCTGCTGGACGAACAACTCGCATACTTTCGCAATCGATACTTTGCCGACGGCGCCGAGACCCACCACTTCGAGCACCTGAACCTGCGGACTTCTGATTCACCAGCCATCGTGAGGCAGGTATTAAGTGGAGCCAGCTCCGCTCCCGAGGACGTGCTGCTGACACTGCTCGTGGTTGTGTTCCGCTTTCGAAAC
This sequence comes from Acidobacteriota bacterium, assembly GCA_021731095.1. Lineage (GTDB taxonomy): Bacteria > Acidobacteriota > Vicinamibacteria > Vicinamibacterales > UBA2999 > JAKFYA01. The sequence goes on from JAKFYA010000418.1 coordinate 4,702, forward strand.
AACCTCTTTCATGGATTGAAGTGGGCATACGGGATCCAGAGTCAGTACGACAACTTCACGCATGCGTGCGTAGTTCTGACCAGGATGCTCGAAGTGGCCTGTCCGACTTCTTCGGACATGTAACCACCGAAGAACAGCGCTTTTGAAGTGGGACATGTGAGGACCGGACTAACGCGGCGTTGGACCGCTGGCTACTCGACGATCACTCCGCTCGAGTTGACGCCCTTGACTGGCACCGCAATGCTTCGGCGGCCTGCTCGCTCATCCAGATCTACACGAGCGCTGGACCGATAGTCGAGCGGAAATGGCGTGTGCCCGAATCCACACGTCAAGGCCAACCGGACGTCACGTTGGTCCTCATAAGCACACTGTGTGAGCGATGTGATGTCTCCGACCGGCAGATGGTCAGCTGGAGTCCCGATCGTCACAACGTACGAGAACGGTGGATAGTCGATCGCGGTTAGGACGAGTCGGCGTCCCTCGATCACAGCTGCCATTGTTGGCGCGAATCGAAGTGCCGGGCCGAAGAACAGCGATAGGTAGAGGTGGTACTTGTTCGGCAGGCCTCTCGCGTCCTTATCCAAGACGAATCCGACGAGATCGGGATTGTCTGTCCTGAAATTAGCGTCCACCTCACCGTTCATCGCAAGAATCATCGCGATGACTTCCTTCACAAACGGCAATGGCCGCATCGCCTTGACCTCGAACTCCACGGCCTTGAGCTCCGGATCGCCGTCAAATTCAAGAACAGGAAGCTGCCTGAGGATCTGAATACCTGCGTCAATCGTCTTGCAGAAGGAGGGGACGTAATGCGCTCCGCTGTATCGATTGCAGGCCTCACATATCGTGATGTAGCCAATCCCTTCAGCCTGAGGACGCGCGCCCTTCATCGCTTCCCACTTTTCTCCGGCCGCCTGCCAATCAGCGAATGTATTGATCTCGACGTACTTGTCATTTCCAGCACATTGCGGCGGCACATGCTCAAGAGAGAGCTTTCCACCCTTTCCGCATATCACGCAGATGCCTTTGTTTCTGGCCATAGCTTCGTACCGGGTCTCTCGGAAGACGGTCTTCTCGACAGAATACGCCCCCCTAACGCCCACTCGAAATGCCTCAGAAGATCCGCGAACGTGCCGTCCGGCCCCGCGCCGGCGGCGCCAACGCCCTGCCGTCGCCATGACCCCGACGTTCGGTGTCAGCGCTGACAGCGCGAGAAAGCCCGACCAGCGAGTGAGGCCAT
>JAKFYA010000292.1 GCA_021731095.1 Acidobacteriota bacterium
GTGCGCTGATGCGCGTGGCCAGATACGTGACCACGGGTATGGGGCTCAGGCCGATGTCGTGTGCGGCCGCCAGGCCGGCCTCGGCCAGGTCGTCGCCCAGGTAGCCCGACTCGCTCTCGAGGACGAGCGTGTGGTCGTCGGCGTCGCGAACACGCACGCCGAGGTCGGCCAGCGAAAGCTGCTGGCTGACACGCGCGGTGAGCCCGGCCGGCGTGTCGCCACTGGCAGGCGCGACAGGTGAGCGGGTGCGCCCGACCAGCAGCAGGTTGGCCAGACCGGGCCGCTCGATGTGCTCCTGGAGGCGAGAGAGCGGTACGAAGATGGCACGCGCGGTGCCCTGTCTGGCGTGGGGCGAGAACTCGCCACCCTCGGCGGCCGTCAGCACCCGGGCGGCCGACACGCGCAGCGCCCGTCCCGGCGTGTCGCGTCGTCCCTGGAGCACGCCAGCTGGGATGGCCGAGGGCTTCTGCGCCCGCAGCATCAGGGCGTCGCCAGGCGCCACACCGAGCTCGCGTGCGAGGTCGGCGCTCAGGAACGCGTCGCGGGAGGTGGCGCCGAGGGTCGGGTGGCTGGTCGGCTGGTCACGGGTGCCTGTGGCGACCATCGGCCAGAACCGGTCGTCGACGCCGAACACCTGAACCCGCGTCGCGCGGCGGCCGCTGGCGTCGTGGACGACCGTGCCATCCAGCGCCAGCAGCGGCACCGCGTCTGTTCCGCCCGGTCCACGCAGCCGATCGGCGAGTGTCGCGGTGAAGAGACCCTGTGCGGTCACGACCGCGTCGGTGTGTCCCAGGCGGGCCAGTGCCAGGGCGCGAAGGCTGGCGCGGACCGAATGGCCCACGATTAGCGCACCGGCCAGCGCCGACACGGCCACGCCGACGCCCAGAGCGACGGCGAGATGGGTGCGCCAGTAGTGACGCAGGCTCCGGAGGGCGAGCGTGGCCAGCGTCACGGCAGGTGGGGCGTGTGCGGGTGCAGGTGGCCCTCCCGCAGCAGGTACTGTCGCGTGAAGCGGGAGGCCAGCGCGGCACTGTGGGTGACCACCACCAGCACGGTCTGCTGCGCCCGATGCAGGGCCAGCAGCAGGTCCGCCACCGCGTCGGCGTTGCGCTGGTCGAGATTGCCGGTCGGTTCGTCGCAGAGCAGCAGCGTCGGCTCCTGCACCAGCGCGCGGGCAATGGCCACCCGCTGCCGCTCGCCGCCGGACAGCTGCGACGGCCGATGCGAGAGGCGGTGCGACAGGCCCACCTGGTCGAGGAGCGTGTGTGCCCGCGCCAGGCACGCGTCGGACCGGCGGTCACGCGCGACCAGCGTGGGGACCAGCACGTTCTCGAGCACGGTGCACTGCGGCAGCAGCGCGTGATCCTGGAAGACGAAGCCGATGTGCCGGTTGCGGAACGCCGCCTGCTCCGTCTCGGTCAGCGTGTAGGGGTTCCGCCCGTTCAGGGTGACGGTCCCGGTGGTTGGCGGGTCCAGCGCGCCCAGGGCGTAGAGCAGCGTGCTCTTGCCGCTGCCGGAGGGGCCCATGATGGCGGCCGATTCGCCAGCGCGCAGAGACAGCGACACCTCGGAGAGCACCGCGATGGAGCCGTCCGTGCCGGGGAACGCGCGGGAAAGTCTGGAGGCCTCAAGCATGGCGTTTCAGTGGGCCGGACGGACTGCCGCAGCCTCAAGTGCCGCATCGCGGCCACTCCAGTTGGCCAGCACGTCCACGTAGATGTCTGCGACGGTCGTGGCCATGTGGGGCACCGTGTAGTGTTCGCGCACGCCTGCCGCGCCGCGGAACCCCATCTCGCGTGCCTGGCCCGGATGCTGCTGGACGGCAAGAATGCCGTCGGCGCAACTGGCGGCATCGCCGGGTCGGGCCAGGAGGCCGCCGCCCGTGCGGTCGATCATCTCCACGATCGCGCCGTGATGGGGGGCGACCACCGGTACACCGCAGGCCATCGCTTCGAGCAGGTACAGCCCCTTGGGCTCGACATACAGGCCCGGGACTGACAGCACGTCAATGTCATGCAGGAAGGCAATCTTGCCGGCCCGGTCCACGGCGCCCCGGTAGTGGAATTCGTCGTGCAGGCCCCAGGCGCGGAGCTGGCGCTCGATGCCACGCAGGTAGTCCTCGTGCTCGGGCGCCAGGTAGCCGGCCACCTCGAGCCGCGAGGGTGGCAGTCCGCGTTCGTGGCGCAGCAGCCGGTAGGCCTCGGCCAGCAGGTGGAGCCCCTTCTCGGGCGCGACGCGGGCGAGATACCCCACGACGAACGGATCGCTGGGCAGTCGGGTGCGACCACGGGGCACCAGGTCTTCGACAGACACCCCGAGCGGCGCCACGCTGATCTTCTCGAGCGGAATGCCGAAATACTCTGCGGCAAACGCGCGGTAGTAGTGGCTCACGGCGAGGAAGCGATCCACGTGGTGTGCGTGTTCGCGGATCAGCTCGAGGGCGCGCAGCCGGTCTTCGGCCGACATCGCCTCCAGGAAGAGATCTTCTCCCTGGAGCGTGACGCAGACGGGGCGACCCGTGGCGCGCCGGAGCGGCCCGGCCATGCCGATGAGCAGGGCGTTGGGCAGGTTGATGACATCCCAGGCCGGCTCATGCGTTACCCAGTGGACGAGCTTGGCAAGCTCCTTCCGCTGGAAGCCGCGCTCGCCGAGCAGCGTCGAGATGGTCATGGGACCGAGGTCCACCGGATTCACGGCCACCGAGCGCTTCGACACCAGGTTGAGCAGCCAGGTGGAGTCGAACAACCGGTCCAGCGACCAGGGCGTCCGACGCAACAGCGGCAGGTGCTGGGCGAGAAACACGCTGATGCCACTGAAGAGTACCCGTCCGTCACTGAGGTTCGGCTCGTCCGTCCGCGTGGGCGTGTAGACCGGCATCAGCGTCACGTCATGGCCCAGCCCCATCAGGCCGCGCGCCAGCGCGTTGTCGCGGAGACAGCTGCCACAGAACATGTTGGCGGCGCCGGCAGTGATGGAGAGGATGCGCACGGGTCAGTGGCGGAGGTGTGGCTGGATTTTACTCCCACGCGCCCGGCCGGGCTTATGATGGCGCCAATGAACCGGGTCTGGCGCGTCTGTGCGGCAATCGGGGTGGTGGCGGTGGCAGGAGTACTGTGCGCCTCGCCGGCGGCTGCCCAGAAGGGACTCGAGACCTACTACGCCATGCAGCAGATGGGCGCTGACCTGGGGGTCGCCTGCGCCCATTGCCATGTGGTCGGCCCCGACCAGCGGCCGGACTACAAGGCTGAAGGCAATCCCAAAAAGGGCATTGCCCGGAAGATGATGGAGATGACGGCCGAGATCAATACCCGGGTCTGGCTGGCGACCGGCGGTGCGCCCGGGGACAAGGCCGTGACGTGCGTCTCGTGTCACCGCGGCGTGCCGGTGCCGCTGCCCATTGCCACGGTGGTGAAGCGGGCCGTCGAGCGCGAGGGCGCGGAGGGTGCGGTGGCGGCCTACCGTTCGCTCCGGAAGCAGTTCTACGAGCGGGACGTGTACGATTTCTCGGAAGCCGAGCTGCTGCGGATTGCGCGGCTGTATACCGATCGCGAGCCGGACGTGGCCATCGGGTTGACCCGCATGAACCTGGAGTGGCGTCCGGCCTCGGCGGTGAGCTACGTGGTGATGGCCTACGCCTACACCCGCAAGTTCGACGACCGCTCGGCCATTCCGCTGCTGGAGAAAGCACTCGAGCTCGAGCCGGAGAACGGCGCGGCCCGGGGCTACCTGCATCAGCTCCGGCAGTTCCAGAAAGGACAGTGACGCATGGTACGGGTGGTGATGACGCTGATGGCCGTGCTGATGGCCGGAGCCGTGTGGGCGCAGGAGCCCGCGCCTCCGGTCAGGCGTGGGCCGCGCCCGAACATGCAGATGATGGCGGAGGCGCTCGGCGTCACGTGCAGCTACTGCCATGTGGCCACGAAGACCGAGGACCTCGACTTCCGAAGCGAGGCCAATCCGAGAAAGCAGGTGGCGCGCCTGATGGTCGCGATGACGGCGGACATCAATGCGTCGGTGTCGGCGGCCACGCTGAAGCCGCCCTCCGATACCGCGCAGGTGCAGTGTATGACCTGCCATCGGGGACGCACCGATCCGCGCACGCTGCAGGAGATCGTGCTCTCGGTCGTGCAGGAAGGTGGGCCGGTACCGGCCATCGCCCGCTACCGCGAGCTGCGCGAGCGCTACTACGGCCGGGATGCCTACGACTTCTCGGAGCGCACCCTGCTCGCGGTGGCGCAGCAGATTGTGGAGCGCGGTCCCGATGCAGCCATCGCGCTGCTGAACGTGAACCTGGAGCACTTCCCGAAGTCCGCCGACAGCTGGACGATGATCGGCATCGCGCACACGCGCAAGCTGCGCAACGACGACGCGCGGGCCGCGTTCACGCAGGCCCTGGCCATCAACCCGAAGCACTCGGTCGCCGAGGGCTACCTCTATCAGCTCCAGCAGTACAGACGGAAGTAGCTAGGGCTTTGCCGACGGGGCCGGCGCCGGCTTTGCCACGGGCGCTGGCGTGGACCGTGGCAGGCTGACGAGGTTCGCGAACAGCCGGTACGCGCCAGGCACGCCGGCCGGCAGCTGCCGGAACCAGGCGTAGGACGTGTAGACGTACCGCCCCTTCCCCATCGCCACGTACACCTGCCCGCCGTTCTGCGGTTTCTCGCCACGATCGAACGTCGAGAGCATGGGCGTGTACTTCGGATCGAAGGTGGTGAACGCGTAGAGGTCGCGGTCCTGCACCCACCCGCCGAAGTCGTCTGACGTGATGGCATTGGGGAACGTGAACGCCGCGTGCGTGGGCGTGAGGATGGTGACTGGCGCGTGTTCGTCTGTCACGCGGGCGCCGATGGTGACCGGAAACGGAGGCAGCTTTCGCGTGGCGTAGTCGTTCTGCTGGTACTGCACGACGAGCGTGCCACCTCTCTCGACATACTGGAGCAGGCGACCATGGTTGGCCACGAAGTCGGGCCGCGCCTGCGAGGCGCGGATGCCCACGACGATGGTGTCGTAGACCGACAGGTTTCCTGTGGCCAGCGCGTCGTGCCCAAGCAACGTGACGTTCACGCCCATGCGCCGCAGGGCATCCGGCACTTCATCGCCGGTGCCCATGATGTAGCCCACCTTCACGGGTGCGACCTTCAGATCGAACACCTGCGCCGTGGCCTTCGCGCGGCGGTACACCCGGTGCGTCTGGATGTGCGGGTAGGCGATGGTCTGCACGCTCTGGTTGTAGACGGCGCCGCCCACGACCGCTTCAGCCACCAGTTCCAGCGAGCCAGCCTTGCGCGCCGCCGGCGGGCGGACCGTGAAGGGCGTGGACGTCTCGTCGCCAGATCGGGTCAGGCTGAACGGCGCCTCGGCCGGCGTCGAGGTCCAGCCGGGCGGCATCCGCAGGCGGAGGGTCCCGCTGACCGCATCGGACGTGAAACTGGTGGCCTGCACGACCACGGTGAAGTCCTTCACCGGACCCGTGGTCGGCACGATCAGGAGGTCTGAGTCCAGCCGGACGGCAACGGCCGGGGTGACGGCCAGATTGCGTCGCAGTTCGCCCCGCACCGGATCGGCCGTGCGGAACTGCGCGGGCTCGCGCACGACGATGCGCTCGCCGCCAATCTCCAGCGTGACCGCCGCCTGGACCGGCGGAGGTGCGAAGGGCAGTCCGCGGAGGGGATCGGCCCAGGCGTAGCTCTCGCCTGCGCGGGGTGTGGACAGAAAGTAGGGCTGCGTGGGCGGCGTGCCGGCTGGCACGACCACCGAGAACCGGGCCCCGTGCAGCGGCGCCTCCCGACGCGCGAACGGATTGCCCGTCGGATCAGCCGGGGCGCCTTCGGCGGGCGTCACGACCCAGCCGGCGGGCGCCGTCACCGTGGCCGAGACCACCTTCACCACGGCATCCGGCGCGAACGTGCGCACGCTCACCGACACCGTGCCACCAGG
>JAKFYA010000043.1 GCA_021731095.1 Acidobacteriota bacterium
GGGCGCCCCGCATGTCTGGCCAGATGCGCTGGCGGTCTGGAGCTCGAGGCATCGCCGCATCGCGGTGTAGCAGTATGGGTTTCCCGGGCACCATGTCGCGGTCATCGGTGCGCCTGGCATCGGACCCTGGTTCCAGGCCCGGACAACCCGCGCGGCGTTCTGCGCGCAGTTTGGCTGGAATCCGGATGCGCCAGTGGTGCTCTGTGCCACCAGCGCCGACGGTCCGGCCGAACGAGACATGGCCCGCATCGCGGAGTGGCGCCAGGCCTGCGCGTCGCATCCCGACCTGCGCCTGCGCAACCTGCAGATGCTGGTCAGTCCCCATGTCCGCCACGCCGACGCCTGGCGCGAACTGGGTCGCGACGACGCCTCGCTGGTGGTGGTGCGCCCTCAGCAGACGCTCGATGCGCTGCAGGTCTGTGACGCGGTCGTGACCGGCGACATGACCACGGTCGTCGAGGCGACAGCGCTCGGACGGACGGTCATTGCCTGGCCAGACCCGCATCTCGACAAGGCGGGCACGGCCGAGCTGGATCAGTTCATTGACGCCTACGCCGAGAAGGCGCCGTATCTGCGGCGCGTGGCCGACCTCTCCGGAGCACTGGCCGCGCTGACTGATGAGACCGTGTCGCGTTCGGCGCGTCATCTGGTGGCCCCCCATGGCCCGGACCTCTCGACGAGTTTCTTCGTGCGTCGGGTACTTGCGCCCGAGGTGATGTCCAATCGCGTGGCGCCGGTCCCGCCGGCTCCCCCGTTGCCTGGGTGGCTGGGGCAGGTCCTGCCGTGGCTGATGCACAGGGCCAGTACCGCGCCTGTCGCACGACCCGCACCGGCGCTCACCTCCGCCCGCACGATCCTGGTGGTGCCACCTTCCGGGCAGATGCTGGACTGTCACAAGCCGCTCGTCGATGGCCTGCTCCAGCAGGGCCACCGCGTCGTGGTGGCCTGGGACGCCAGACCGGCATCGACCGGCGTGACATGGGACCCGGCCATCGTCTGGGCGGGACGTCCCGCGTCGCGCCAGGACCGCTGGACCCGGGTGCTGGGCTATCTCCGAGGCATGGCCATGGCTGAGCCCTGGCAGGCCGATGACAGCCGGTTGGCTGACGTGCCAGGACGCGCGCGGTATGTAGCCCGACTGCTTCCGCCAGGCGGCGCCACCGTCAGTCGCGTGCTCCACCGAACCGGTGGCCGGCGGCTACTCCTGCGCCGGCTGGCGCAGTGGGCCGCCATGATTCCGGATGCGCCAGGCGCCGCGGCTTTGCTGGAGCGGGAACAGCCGGAGGTGCTCCTGTCCCTTCCCGCCCGCGATCTGGCGGCGTCCCAGGCCGGAGGGGCAGAACGAGCCGACCTGCTCGACGCGGCGCGGCGGCGCGGTGTCCTCGTGGTCACGATACCCGCCAATCTGGACGGCACGCTCGATCCGGCGCTGGCGCTGTCTTCCCCGCACGCCGCACTGGTCACCAACGACGCCCAGCGGCACAACCTTCGTCGCGCAGCAGAAGGGCAGGTGGACGTCCGGGTGTGTGGTGCGGCTGGTCTGGATGCATGGCTCGACGACAGACCTGGCATCAAGGCGAAGGACTTCCGCGAGGCCCTTGGGCTTCCGCCCGGCCCATTTGCCCTTGTGGTGGCCTCGACCAGTCTCGCCCACGAACCAGCGCGCGAGCAGGCGTTTGTCCGTGAGTGGGTGTCGGCCCTTCGCGCGCACCCGTCTCCGGCCGTTCGCACGATCCCGGTGCTGATCCGGCCGGTTCCCGGTGCCACGCGTGACTGGACTCGCGTGAACTTTGACGGACTGGGCCCGGTGGTGCTGTGTCCCCGGCAGTACGAGCCGGACGAGGCCCTGGACGGAGTGCTGTTTGCCGAGTCGGTGCGCTTTGCCGCCTTCGTGCTGAGCGCCGACCCTGTCGCGCTGACGCTGGCTGCTGGCTACGGCGTGCCGGCCTGTGCCCTGGCCGTGGGGGCGAGTGAGGGGGCGTGTCGCGCGTTGTCCCGCCTGTATGCCGCGCCCCAACGCTGGGTGTCAGGACTGGACGCGGTGCTCGAGGCCACCACTCGCGCCCTGCGGGCCAAAGCCGCGGAGCGAGCCGACCTCCATCGCGTGCTGCGCCAGACAGTCCGGCCAGAAGGGGCGGCGTATCCGGCCGCCTCGCGTATGCTCGAAGAGGTGGCCGATATCTGTCGACACACCCGTCCCTGGCCCGAGGTGGTGCCGGCCGGGGCACCGGTGATCCGGGGCGCCCTCCTGCTGGGCGTGCGCGGGCTTGCAGTGGTCTCGCGGATTCGCGGGGCCGGAATGATCAGTGCGCCGGGTGGCCGGGCGGCCGGGCGGCAGCCGTCCCAGGCGCGCCCGACGACGCCAGTTGCCGGGCGCTAGCTTCGTGAGATGTCATGGATAGTCTGTTTGTCGACGACCTGGGCAAGTGCTTCCAGCTCGGCGCCGCCGAAGAGGAGCAGCCGCTCTGGCCGTCGCAGTGGCTCAGTTCCCTCAAGCGCCTGAAGCCCGGTGGCGTACCAGACGCGCCCGGTCCGGAGGTCAAGCCGTCCAAGGCCACCCGGGACCTCTGGGCTCTGCGGAACGTGTCGTTCCGCGTCCAGCCTGGAACCGTGCTTGGAATCATTGGCGCCAACGGCGCCGGCAAAAGCACGCTGATGAAGGTGCTGGCGCGGGTCACGCTGCCCTCGGAAGGGCGCGTGGTCGGGGTCGGGCGCCTGGTGTCGCTGCTGGAACTGGGCGCCGGCTTCGACCCGGACCTCTCGGCGCGCGAGAACATCTTCCTGAACGCGGCGCTGAACGGCGTGCCGCGTGCTGACGTCGAGCGGCGGATGGAGGCCATCGTGTCCTTTGCCGAGGTCGAGCCGTTCCTGGACACGGCGCTCAAGCACTTCTCGAGCGGCATGTACCTCAAGCTGGCCTTCTCGGTCGCGGTGAATCTGGAGCCGAAGATCCTGCTGGCCGATGAGATTCTGGCGGTGGGCGACACCTCGTTCCAGGAGCGCTGCCTGCAGCGTGTGCAGGACGACGCGCGCAACGGTCTCACCGTGCTCTTCGTGTCGCATGACATGGAGGCCATCACGAAGGTGTGCACCCGCGTGATCTGGCTGGACCACGGTCAGGTGGTGAAGGACGGCGATCCCGAAGAGGTGGTGGCCGAGTACCAGACCAAGATGTGGGCGCATGCGGATGCCGCCCGCACGGAGCGCGGTCGTCTGTCGAACGAACTGGCCGAGCTGATGAGCGTGCGACTGCACTCGGAGGACTTCCGTGAGATCGGCGCGCCGCCGGTGGACGAAGCGTTCTATGTGCGCGTCCGCTTCCGCACCTTCCAGCGCCGCGTGCGAACGCGGTGCGCCGTCGATTTCTACGCCAAGCGGGTGCTGCTGTTCCGTGTCTCTGAAATGCAGAAGGCCGAACACATTGGTGACGGCATCTACGAGGCGGCCGTCAAGGTGCCGCCGAATCTTCTTGCGGAAACCAACTACAGTCTGACGGTCAGCATCACCGTCAGCCGTCGTGAAAGCCGCGAATACACCCTGGTCCACTACAACGCCCTGTCGTTTCTGGCCTACCGCAGTACTGCCCGGGAAGAGGGCGATACAGGCGAGGTGGCCGGACTGCTGGCGCCGAAGTTCGAGTGGAAGTACTACAAGTTGAAAAATGCTCCTCACGCTTAGACGAGCCTTGAGACTGGCGCCGCAGGCTGCCGCCGACGACCCCCGGCGCGCAGAGAAGTGGGTGGTTGAGCCGCTGCGCGCGGGTGCCTTCGCTCGCGTGGAGGAAATCTGGCGCTATCGCCGGACGCTCTGGTTCCTGGCCAACCAGTCGCGCAAGCGCATCTACGACAAGATGACGCTGGGGATCTTCTGGGTGTTCGCGCGCCCGTTGCTGCCCATCCTGATCAACACGCTCATCTTCGGCGGCCTGCTGGGCCTGGCCTCCGATGGCCTGCCGTACTTCCTGTTCTATCTGACCGGCATGACCAGCTGGCACATGTTCGAGCGCGGTCTGCTCTGGGCCACCCGCAGCCTGACGCAGAGCCGCGGGCTGGTGAAGAAGGTCTACTTTCCGCGTCTCATCATCCCGATCTCCTCTGTGGCGCCCGTGGTGGTGGAGTTCCTGGTCTTCATGGGGCTCCTGGCCGGGGCGTTCATCTACTACCGGGTGGTGGACGGCGTCTGGTACATCCACGTGTCGTGGCGCCTGCTGGTCGCGCTGCTGGCGCAGTGTCTGGCGCTCGTGCTCGTGATTGCCCTCGGGTTCTTCACCTGCGTGGCGCAGGCGCGGCACCGGGACGTGCGCTATTCGCTGCGCTACCTGATGCGGTTCTGGTCCTATGCCACACCGCTCCTCTACCCGATGTCACAGGTGCCGCCTCAGTATCACTGGCTGATGTACCTGAATCCGATGGCGTCCATCGTGCAGACCTTCAAGTGGGGCGTCCTCGGTGTCGACACCTTCCCAGGGCTGGCGCTGCTCTGGTCGGCTGCGCTGACCTTCACGGTGTTCGGTGTCGGCTTCTGGTTCTTCGGGCGGTCTGAGAGCGCCGCCATCGACAAGATGTAGGCGTCGCCTGGTGAACATCCTCTTCGTCATGCAGTCGCCGGAGTACTTCCGGTTCTACGACACCGCCATCCGCGAACTGGCCGCCCGTGGTCATCGCGTCGGGATTGCCGTCAACAAACAGAACGAGGCCAAGCCGGTCCGCATCGAGGATCTGGGCGACGCCGGTCGCATCACCGCGCTGGGTGTGATTCCTCGGCGCGAGGACCGGTGGCGGATGCCTGGTCGCCGGCTGCGGGGCGTTGTCGACTTCGCCCGCTACCTGCACCCACGTCTGGCGGAGGCGCCGGCCCTTCGCGCGCGCATGAAGCACAAGGTGCTCCCCGCGGGATTCAGGTGGATGGATCGCATCCAGCATCTTCAGCCGGCGACGCTGGCCCGACTGCAGCGGCGGTTGCGGGCGCTGGAAGAGGCCATCCCGAGCAGTCCGGTGATCGAGCAGTTCATCCGTGACGCTGGCGCTGACGTGGTGCTGGTCACCCCGCTCATCGATGCCGCCTCGGACCAGATGGAAGTGGTGAAGAGCGCGAAGCGGCTCGGCATCCCGGTGGGGGCCTGCATCGCCAGTTGGGACAATCTGACCAACAAGGGGTTGCTGCGTCTGGTGCCCGATGCGGTGTTTGTCTGGAACGACGCGCAGAAGCAGGAGGCGCTCGAGTACCACGACGTGCCGGCTGAACGGGTGGTGACCACGGGCGCGCAGGTCTTCGACAAGTGGTTCGACCGTCGTCCTGGGCCACGGGAGGTGTTCTGCGCGCGGGTGGGTCTGCCGGCAGGCAAGCCGTATCTGCTCTACACCTGCTCGTCCTCCTTCATTTCCCTCTCGCATGCCGAGCTCGAGTTTGTCCGCGAGTGGATTGCGGCGGTGCGGGCCGAGCCGTCCCTGGCGGATCACGCCATCCTCATTCGCCCGCACCCGTACAACGGGGCCGCCTGGACCGAGGCAGATCTGAGTCAGTGGCCGGATGTGTCGGTCTGGCCGCGCGGACCCTACAACCCCCTGGCGGACGAGCACCGTCACGCCTTCTTCGATTCGCTGTACCACAGCGCCGCCGTCGTGGGCATCAACACCAGCGCCATGATCGAGGCCGCCATCATTGGACGGCCGGTCCTGTCCTTTGTGGCTGATCGCTTCACTGGCACCCAGGAAGGCACCCTGCACTTCCACTACCTGTTGCCGGAGAACGGCGGGTTCCTCCGGATGGCCCAGTCGGTGCCGGAACATGTGGCGCAGTTGAGCGAGGTGGTGGCCGATCCGGACCTGGTGCGACGACAGACCGAGCACTTCGTCGGCACCTTCATCAGGCCACATGGCGCCGACCGCCCGGCGACGCCCCTGTTGGCCGATGCCATCGAGGCGCTTG
>JAKFYA010000337.1 GCA_021731095.1 Acidobacteriota bacterium
GGAACGGAGAGGCCCGGCCAACCGTCCCCGTGGAAGGAACGGTCGGCCGGACGGGTCGAACTAGTCGAGCACTTCGAGCTTGATGAGGCGGGCGTTGCGCTCGTTGGCCATCCACAGGGTCTTCTTGTCCGTGGGGTCAATCGTCGCCTGCTTGACGTCGAAGTCCTGCGTCGGCATCAGGTAGTTGATGACTTCGCCGGTCTTCGGGTCGAGGCGGAACACGCGGTCAGCCGCGCCGGCCGGCGAGAACACGCGGCCCTTGGCGTCCGGAATCGAGGCTGTGTAGGGACCCGACCACTTGATGCCGGTGGGGTACTCGGTGATCTTCAGGGTCTTGGTATCGAGCATCCCGATGTTGTCCGCGGTGTACTCGGCAAACCAGAGACGGTCCTGATCGTCCATCTTGCCGCGGCGCGGCTCGGAGAACGTCGTCGGCGTCTTGATCCAGTTGACCTTCTTGGTCTTGGCTTCGATCTGAATCATGTAGCTGGCGCCGAAGTCGGTGATGTACCAGTTGCCCTTGGAGTCCATCGCCGGTTCATAGCCCATGTGCGTGCCGCCCGGATCGTTCGGCGCCTTCATGTAGTCGAACTTGTCGACCAGCTTCTTGGTCACGGGGTCGATCTTCAGACCGCCCAGCACCAGATGGCCGTCCTTCGACTTGGCAATGAACTGCGAGTACCGCGCCTCGCCCAGGTCGACGTGCTCGTACTTGCCGGTTGCGGGGTCGAACATGCCGATCATGCCGAACTCGCCCGGAATCTTGTCGTGGGTCACCGTGAACCAGGGACGGTCCATGTTGTCGAGCTGGATGTCACTGGCACCGCCGAGCGAGTGCTTGGCGGCCTTCGGCAGCGGCCACTCCTGGAACGTGGCGGTCTTCGGGTCGAACTTGCCCACGAAGTAATCGCTCTGGTCGGTGTACCAGACGTTGCCCTTCGAGTCGACGTCGCTGTCGTGCGCAACCGTGTCGCGGCGCGGCAGATCGTACTGGGTGATGATGACCTTGGTCGCCTTGCCCTTGGGACGCGGCAGGGTCTTCAGCTCGGGCAGGCTCTTGCCGCCGCTGAGGTTGATCTTGGCGAGATAGGCCGCCAGGTCGGTCTTCTTCACGCTCGGCGCGTGGCCCCACGTCGGCATCTTCGCGAACATGTCCGCCATTTCCTTCTCGTGGAACTTGGCGCGACCGCGAAGGGGCGTCTCGGTGCCCGCCACGGTGCCGTCCGGGTAGTAGCGGAACATGCGGTCGATGACCGGCACGAACTGCTCGGCCGTGTGGCGCGACTTGACGATGCGCTCCATCGAGTGGCAGTAGGTGCAGCTTTCGATCTGGCGCTGCGCCATCGACTTTTCTTCGTCGGTGCCCGCCACGCTGTTGAGCCACTCCACCGAGGAGAGCTGCTTGCTGAGGTCCTTGGTCTTGTCGAGCGTCAGGTCCAGCGTCGCCGCCTTGCCGGCCGCCACGTCCACGGTGTTCGGGCTCGCCAGGTCGAAACCGACCGCGCGAATCTTCACGGCATACTTGCCGACGCCCTTGAGGTGGGTGCGCGGGAAGGTGTACTTGCCCTGCGCGTCGGTCACCACCGTGACGTCATAGTTGGCGCCGTCGAGACGGGCCGTCACCAGGACGCCCTCCATCTTGCCTTCCGCCGTCGAGCTCACCGTGCCGGTGAGGGCAGCGCCGCCCTGGGCCTGCAGGCCAAACGAGGCCGCGCCCAGCAGCGCGAGAACCGCTGCGCTTCGTACGAGTGCATTTCGAACCATTCAGACTCTCCTTGCGTGCCCTGGGCACGAGATGGGACTCCACATCATACTGCCGCTACCCCCTTCGGGGGATCCACACGCGGCAGGGGCTCCCCACACTGGGGCATCGCCCACATTGCCGGCCTAATCCAGCGGCTCGAGCTTCACCAGGCGGGCATTCCGGACATTGGCCATCCAGATGGCCTTCCGGCCCACCGGGTCCACCGACGCCTGTTTCACGTCGAAGTCCTTTGTTGGCATCAGATAGCCAAGCATCTCGCCTGACGTCGGGTCCAGGCGGAACACCCGGTCTGCCGACCCGGCCGGCGAATAGACGCGCCCCTTCAGGTCTGGTACGGTGGCCGTGTAGGGCCCCGACCACTTGATGCCGGTGGGCCATTCGGTCATTTTCGACGTGCGGGTGTCGAGCATCGCCAGGTTGTCGGCCGTGTACTCGGCAAACCAGAAGCGGTCCTGAGCATCAATCCGGCCACGGCGCGGTTCCGAGAAGAGCGTGGGCGTCTTGTGCCAGGTGATGGCTCGCGTCTTCGCGTCCACTTCCACGATGTAGCTGCCGGCAAAGTCCGTGATGAACCAGTGGCCCTTCGAGTTCATGGCCGGCTCGTAGCTGATGTGCGGACCGGCCGGCTTGTTCGGCGAGTTGTAGTAGTCGAAGTTGTCGAGCAGCGTCTTCTGGTTGACGTCGATCTTCAGATAGCCGGAGATGAGTGACCCATCTGGCGCCAGCGCATTGAACTGGGGGTAGTAGGTCAGGCCGAAGTCCATGAACTCGTACTTCTCGGTCTTCGGGTCGAAGACGCCGGTGACGCCGAAGTGCCCGGACACCTTGTCACTGGTCACGTTGAACCAGGGGCGGCCCAGCTTGTCGACCGCCACATCGCTCCCGCCGCCGAAGGCGTGGGTAGAGGCTTTCGGCAATGGCCACTCCTTGAAGGTGGCCGTCTTCGGGTCGAAGCGGCCCACGAAGTAATCACTCTGGTCGGTGTACCAGACGTTTCCCAGGTGGTCCATGTCGCTGTCGTGCGGCACGGTGTCGCGCCGGGGCATGTCGTACTGCGTGACGATGACGCGGGTCGCCTTCCCCGTCGGGCGCGGCAGCGTCCTGAACGTGGCGGGCAAGGTCCTGCCGCCGCTCAGGTTGATGGTGGCCAGATACGCGGCCAGGTCGGTCTTCTTCACCCCAGGCGAGACACCCCAGGAATCGGCCTTCTCGGCCATGTCCTGGCGCTCTTTCAACGTGAACCGGGCACGGCCGCGTGCCGGAGTTTCCGTGCCGGCCATTGAGCCGTCCGGGTAGTACTTCTGCATCCGCGTGATCACCGCCACGAACTGTGCGGCGGTGTGCTTCGACTTGACGATGCGCTCCATCGAATGGCAATAGGTGCAGCTCTGAATCTGCCGCTGGACCATCGACTTCTGCTCGTCGGTGCCCGGCACATTCAGCAGCCACTCGGCCGAGCTGAGCTGGCTCGCCACGTCTTTCGCTGGTTCGAGCCGCAGATCGAGGGTGGCCGTCTTGCCGGCCGTCAGTTCCACCGCGCCTGGGCTGGCCAGGTCGAACCCTGCCGCGCGAATCCTGATGGCGTACTTCCCGGCGTCAGCCAGATGGGTGCGTGGAAAGCTGTAGCGCCCCTTCGCATCACTCACCACGGTCACGTCGAAGGCTGCGCCATCCCGCCTCGCGGTGACGAGCACCCCCTCCATCCTGCCTTCCGTCGCCGAGCGCACCGTGCCACTGAGCGCCGACGCGCCCTGGGCACGCAGCCCTGGCATCCCGTTTCCAAACACGCCCACACCCAGCCACGCGATGACCGTCGCGCACCGCACCACACCTGTTCGAACCACGGGGACCTCACGCTCCGTGCCGCCATGGCACGCTTTGACGACCAGCAGTGTACTGCCGGCCAGCCGCGGCACGTCGTGCCTAGGGCTTCTTCGGTGGCGCCACGGTCGACTGGTGCTGCAGCATCTGCCAGGTGCCCTTCTCGCGCAGGTAGGTGCGGCTGTAGACAAGCTGGCCGGCCCCGCCCCGTGGGCCGTCCAGCCGGTAGTCCATGGTGCCGTGGACGATGGCGGTGTCGCCGAAGACGCGCACCTGGGCGGGATGCACGTCCATCTGCTTCATGTCGCAGCGGCCAACCGACGACAACTGGTCCTGCTTGTGGTGGATGACGCCGTTCTGGACGATGAAGATGAGGTCGTCGTGCAGCACCTGGCCCATCTTCGGCAGGTTGCAGGTGCGGAAGGCCTCGCCCCATGCCTGGTCGGCCACCCGCACGGCGTCCGCGTCGGCCGACTGCGCCCCCGGCGCGGCCGGGATCACCAACGAGAACATCAGCCCCAGCAGTGCGCGCTTCACTTCTTGCCTCCAGGCTTCGTCATGCCCATGAATCTGAATCTCTGCACGCGATAGCCTTCGCGGCTCTCGCCGATGTAGAGGTTGCCTTTCGAATCGACATCCATGCTGTGCGCGGTGGTGAAGCCGCCCGCCTGGTGCCCGCCTTGCCCGAACGAACCGAGGATGGCCAGGTCCTCACGCCGGAGAATCCAGACTTTCGCGTTGCGGCCATCGAGCACGTACAGGAACTTCTGCTGCGGGTCGGGCGAGAAGGCCACCTCGCCGACGGTGCCATAGCCACCGGTGGACGGGGCAATGACGAGTTCCTTCACGAAGGTCCCGTCTGTCCGGAACACCTGCAGCCGGTGGTTCGAGCGGTCGCACACGTACACGAAGCCGTCTCGGCTCACCTTCGCGCAGTGCACGGTGTTGAACTGGGTGGGCGGCGGGTCGCCGGGCGTATACGGCGCGCCGCCAGCCGCCGGCTTCTTGCCATAGGCGCCCCAGTGGCGCTTGTAGGCCCCGGTCTCGGCGTCGAAGACGATGACGCGATGGTTACCGTAGCCGTCCGCCACATAGAGCTCGTTGGCCTTCGGCTCCACGAACAGCCCGGCCGGCTGGTTCAGGTTGGCGGTGTCGTCGTCGCCCTTGCTCTCGCCCCGCTTCCCGATCTGCAGCAGGAACTTGCCCTCTTTCGTGAACTTCAGCACGTGGGTGCCACGGTCCTGCGGGTCGCGGCTGTCGCGCAGGTTGTTGCTCGACATCCAGACGTGGCCCTTGTGGTCCAGGTACATGCCGTGCTCGGAGGACGGCCACTCGTACCCGGCGCCCGGCCCGCCCCACGACTGCACGACGTTGCCGGCCTGGTCGAACTCGATCACGGGCGGCGCCGGCGTGCAGCAGGCGGCCAGATTGAAGTCCGAATGCGTCGACGGGCGGTTGGCAATCCAGATGTGGTCTGCGGCATCCACGCCCACGCCGGCCACCTCACCCAGCACCCACCGGTTCGGGAGCGCCTTTGGCCAGCTCGGGTCGAACTCGAAGCGGGGCACCTCGGCTGCGCCCACGACCGGAGCGGCCGCAGGCGCGGGCCGCGCCACCGCGTCGCGCACCGAGCGATTGAGGCGGATGTGGTACAGGCTGCGATAGGTGCCCAGGTACAGCCCCTTGCCGTCCGCATCCCCGAGGCCCACGTTGGTCAGGTTGTCGCCGGGCGGCAGCGTGATGGTGCCAATGACCTTCCCGTCGGGGTTGGCAATCCAGTTCCCGCCGTAGATGTACCCACTGCGGTCCACGCGGAAGCCGTCTGCGCCGCGGCCGACCCAGCGCACCGGGTTGGCGACCGAGCCGTCCGGCAGGACGTCGTAGCGCGTGATGGCACCGCCCACGCCCATGTAGAGGTGCTTCTCGTCGGGCGTGAACGCGATGCCATTGGCCGCCACCCGTGCCACGAGACGGACGCGACCGTCCGGACTCCAGCGGAACACCCCCTGAAAGTCGAGCTCGCGGTCCGGGCTGTTCGCGAAGCCACCCTTGAGCTGCGCGCCGAGGTCGGTGAAGTAGATGGAGCCGTCCGACCTCACCGCCAGATCGTTCGGTCCGTTGAACCGCTTGCCGTCCCACCTGTCGGCGAGAATCGTGCGCGTGCCGTCCTTCTCGCGCCGGGCAATGCCGCGGTCGCCGTGCATGCAGAAGACCAGCCGGCCCTCCCGGTCGAGACCGAGACCGTTGGAGCCCACCACCGAAATCTGCAGCCGGCCGTTGTCGAGCGCGCGCACC
>JAKFYA010000490.1 GCA_021731095.1 Acidobacteriota bacterium
GGACCTTGCCGATTGCGATGGGGTACGGAGCTGGCGCCGAGGCGCGGCGTCCGCTGGGTCTGGCCGTGGTGGGCGGCCTGCTGGTGTCGCAGCTGCTGACCCTCTACATCACGCCGGTCTACTACGTGTATATCGAGAAGGCGCGCGAGTTCGTCACCCGTCGCAGGTCGAAAGCCCAGGCTGCGCCGCTGAGCCACGCCGCGCTCGAGCCGGCCTCGGGCAAGTAGCGCCATGCGGTCGTTCCGGCGTCTGGCGACGCTCCTTGTCGTGAACCTGCTGGTGCTGGCCCTGGCCGCCGAGGGGCTCTCCCTGGCCGTCTACTATTACCAGCACGGCTGGCTCTTTTACCTCGATCCCTACCGCACGCCCCGCGCCGCCGTTCCTGACATGGCGGCCGGACGGCTCACCAACGAGGGGATGCACCCGTACTTCGGTCAGAGCCACCGCCCCGGCGTGCCCTTCGACATTCCGGAGTCTCTCCGGACCGGGCCCCCGCAGAAGCGGGTGACCAACAACTTCGGGTTCGTGGCCCCGCACGACTATCCCTACCGCAAGGCGAGCGACCGACAGCTCATCGTGGGTCTCTTCGGTGGGTCGGTCGGTGCGTGGTTCTGCCAGCTTGGCACCGATCGCCTGCTGTCCCGCCTGCGGGCCGATGCGCGGTTTCGCGACCGTGAGCTGGTGCCGCTGTGCTTTGCCCACGAAGGGTACAAGCAGCCGCAGCAGCTCCTGGTGCTCTCCTACTTCCTGTCGGTGGGCCAGGTGTTCGATCTGGTGGTGAACATCGACGGCTTCAATGAGGTGGCGCTGGGTCACGTGAATGCCGAGCGTGGGCGTGAGCCGACCATGCCGAGTGCCATGCATCTCGACCCGCTGATGGCGCTGGTCAATCAGGGCGCGATGACGCCGGCGCGACTCGAGACGCTGGCCGCCCTCTCGCGGGACCGGGCCACGCTGACCAGGTTGGGGGCGCGGATCACGGCCACGCGGTCGGCGGCGCTGTTCATCGGGCTGGATCAGTACGCCGCTATCGTGGACGCCCGCTACCGCCGTGCCCGCGTCGCGTTTGACCAGCTGCCGTCGCCAGAGGCTGCGGACTCGCTGATACTCGTGACGCCGAAGGCGCCGACACCGCCAGGCGAGCGTGAGGTGGACCGGATGGCGCGCAACTGGGCCGAGTCATCGCAGCTCATGCAGCAACTGCTGCTGGCCCGTGGTGTGCCCTACGTCCACGTGCTCCAGCCGAATCAGTACTACGGCGCCCGGGTGTTCAGTGACGCGGAGCGGCGCGTGGCGTTCAACGACGGTTCGCCGTTCAAGCCTGGCGTGGTCGAGGGGTATCCCGCCTTGTTGCGACAGGCCGAGGCGAGTGGGCTGACGTCGAAGGAGCGCTTCGTGGACGCGACCGGCGCCTTCGACCGGCTGACGGCGCCGATGTACATGGACGACTGCTGCCACTTCACGCTGGCGGGCAACGAGCGGCTTGCGGAGGTCGTGGCCGACGCCGTGCTGCGCCCCTGAGCCGTCGCAGCCGAGGCCCTCAGGACCGGGTCAAGGGGTGTCGAACAGCAGGCGCACCAGGACCTGGTCGCCGTCGCCCTTGGCGCCGCGGACGGCGGCCGGCACCGCCAGCAGCGTGCGACCGTCCTTGCCGCGCCACACGCTGGTGTTCCAGGCATGGCCATCCACGTCGGCATGCGTCGGCGTGCGTCCCCAGCCGTGGGTGACCGGCGGGGTGCAGCCGTCCGGCACCGGCGCGAACGTCCAGCCTCCCTTGCCCGGATAGCGGAAGAGCGTTGCGGTGAAGGTCCCGCCGTACAGGGACGAGGCGCGGAGGGGGGCGAGGTCCGGCTCCACCCATCCACGGCGGGCCTCCGTGGAGGCCAGGCATCCGCGAGAGTAAAAGCGCAGCAGGGCATCGCGCCCAGCCAGCGGGCTGGCCAGCACACGTGCCACGGCGGCGTCCGCCTTCAGTCCGTCGGCATAGCGTGCAAGGAAGTCGCCGAGCAGTGTCACGTACGCGGCCGTGATCGTCTCGTGATATCCGGCCACCTCAGAATTCACGCCGCCCAGCGCGACGTTGAGACGGCGGATGCCGTGCCGAAGCCGGGGGAGCGCGTCCTCAGGGCCGAGCTGGTGGACGTGCCAGGCGCCGACGGCGATGTGCGCCTGATGCGTCCACTCGGTGGCTGTCAGCGTCTGTGCCTGAAAGCCACTGACGAGAGGGGCCAGTGCCAGCGATGTCGGCATGTGGTGTCAGACCGCCCTGTGGCGAAGCGGGGTGACGAAGACGTGCTCGGCCACCAGCAGATTGCCGACCCAGCACAGCCAGGACACGGCCGGGTAGATGACACCGAACGGCAGGCCGGCTGCCAGTCCCAGGGGCAGATAGATCCGCAGCGTGACGGCCGCGAAGGTCATCGCATAGCTGCGCACCATCCACGCGCGGTGACCGTCCAGATCGCCGCGCCGGACGCGGTCCCACGCCAGCGCCGACGAGACCAGCCAGCAGACGGCCAGCAGGCCGAAGCCGGTGTGCGCGACGAGACCGCCCTCCGACACCAGCGCCAGTCGCAGGCCGGACAGTCCCCCCACCAGCACACCCAGCAGGTAGAGACGGCCGAGCCATCGGTGGCGTACGGGTCCGGCTGTGCGCAGGCCGGTGTGGAACTGGAACGGGCCCGTGGCCAGGGCCACGGCGCTGGCGGCGACGTGGGTGAGCAGCGCGATGGGGACCGTAGCCAGGCGATCCGCGAGAAACGGTGCGCCCACGGACGGCACGAACAGCAGGACGACCGCATAGACCGCGATCGCCACGGAGAAGAACGCCATGACACGCCAGAGCTGGTGCCGGGACATGGATACCTCTGGAAAGACGGGGCGAGGTGCCCCGGCGGCGGGCGAGCGCCCGGCCGCCAGGGATGCTGCTAAGGGTTACGGGGCCGGCGTCGGGTCGACGCCGCGCCACAGGTTGCCCGTGTTCAGTTCGTCGCGACCGCAGGCCTTCAGGTAGCAGAAGAGCTGCGTGCGGTAGGCGGCATACCCGCTGAGCACCATGGTCACGATGAAGGCGCCCTTGGTGGTCTTGCTGCCATCAAAGGCCGCGAACTCCGCGCGGAAGTCGGCGTCGCTGAGCGCGCCGAGGGTGGTGGCGAAGAAGGCCTCCTGCGCGGCAATGGCCGCGATGGTCTGGTCGAAGTCGCGTGCGGCCGCTTCCTGATTCGCAGCGGTGTAGGCCGCCACGTCGAAGCCGCCATTGATGGCCGTGGTCGTCAGCATCGGCCCCATGACGGTCAGGTACTTCAGCAGCTCGAGCGTGGACCGCTGCTTCTCTGTGGGACGGTAGTCGAGCTGGCTGCGATCGACCTTGCTGGCCAGGTGGAGGAGGATGCGGACTTCGTGCTGGAGTGCGCTGATGAGCTCGGACTTGATCAGGACCATGAATGCCTCGTGGATGAAGACCCATACCTCAGGGCGAACCTGCCGGCACGGGAGGAGCGGAATGTCTCCAGGGGCGTGCTAGAAGCGGAACAGCTTGTTGATTTTCACGACCACCGCGCGATTGGTCAACTCGGGAAACCCGGTGGCGCGGGTGTCGCGCCCCTCGTTGTAGACCACGAAGAGCTCGCTGCCTGGCCGGTATTCCCACCGGAGCCGGACATTGCTGCTGACCGAGTTGGTGGCGGTCGTGTACTGGATGAGCGCGCTGGTAAAGAGCATCGGCGTCATCGCATACGTGATGCGGGAGCCGATCACCTGGCTGGTGAATGACCCGGCCTGCACCTCCACCCAGTTGAGCGAAATGTTCGGCTCCACGGCAATCCGTCCAAGCTCGATGCGTGCCGAGCGGAAGGCCAGCGACGTGCTGTGTCCGTCGTAGAACTGGCCGGTTTCAAGGGCCAGATTGCCGAACACCCGCCGCTGCTGGCCGAAGTTGAAGCCGGCGCGCAGGGTGGAGAAGTCGTAGCCGCCTGGCGCAATGGTCACGCCGCTGGCAATCCGGAAGGGAACCGCCAGGAACTCGTAGCGCTGGCTGGATCCGACCTGCAGCTTGTCGCTGTTCTGCCACTCGATGGAGAAGTCCTGATCGAACTGGCGGGTCTCAAGCTGTCCGCGGTTGTTCTCGATGAAGTTGCCCGCGCCGCTGACGGAGTACTTCCGCACCCGTCCGGACGCCGGGCGCGGGCTGAAGCGGAGCTGCCCGTAGCTCTTGCGCATGTCCGGGCGGCGCACGAAGCCCATTTCCGGGTTGAAGAGCCGTCCAATCACGAGACGCTCGGCGACCACGCCATACCGGTCCGCGTTGTAGTCGAGCTGGCCGCGGTAGCTGATGTGCTCCGACTCGCGGCCAGGCGTGGGAGCTGTTGCCCAGTACGCCTGCGCCGTGAGGTTCTTGCCGAAGGCCAGTGAGCCGTCCATGCCAAAGACGGTGCTGGCCGAGGTGCGTCCGGGCACGCCCGTGCGCCTGGTGACGATGGCTCCCAGACTGCTCTTGCTGAACAGGTCACGCTTGATACGCATGACGCTGAAGTTGGTCGGTTCGGCGCGGGAGAGGGCATCGGCACCCGACTCGATGTTGATGCCACCCAGTTCAAATCGTCCGGCGCGGCCGGTGACGCGACCGCCCACGCGGACCGGCACCACGCGTCCCGCATCGAGGCCGACACGGCGGCTGTAGAACAGCGTCGGCGTGTCGGCGGATGAGGTCGTCCCGATGAAGGCACTGCCGCCGAAACCGAACGTCCCCTGGTTCTCGAGGAAGAACTCGCGCTTCTCGGGAAAGAACAGGCTGAAGCGGGTCAGGTTCACCTGCTGCTCGTCGGCCTCCACCTGGGCGAAGTCCGTGTTCACGGTCAGGTCTGCCGTGATGTTCTGCGTGAGGGCGTACTTCACGTCCACGCCTGCCTGGGCGTCCGGGTCGTTGGCAACCTTCGGGCTGAGCGTGCGGTCCGTGTTGAGCTGGCCGACGACGTAGGGCTTCACTTCCAGCGTGCGACGCATGGAGGGCGCGTCGATGCCTTCAAGCGTGGCAAACGCGCTGGTACGCATCAGGCCGGCGCTCCCGATGCCGTTCGGCACGACCGTGATGTGCGAGATCTCGTTCCTCCAGCGCACCATGCGGCGCGCGAAGAAGCCCCAGGTCTCGGAGGGGCCCGGCCGGTACCGCAGCGACTTGAACGGCATCGCCGCCTCGACCGTCCAGCCCTTGTCAAAGGTCGAGGTCTTGACCACCCAGATCGGATTCCAGTCGCCGTTCCACTGCCGTTCGGCCGTGGTCTGCCCGTCGATGCGGGCGCCGTTCGGGCTCACGACGAAGGCGACGCTGTTGCGCCGGTCGTGGAAGGTGTCGAACGCGAAGGCGGCGTTGTCGTTCCTCGACACCTGCAGGTTGTTGTCGCGCCGCATCTCGTTGGACACCCGCTTCGAGGGGTCTTCATCCCAGCAGCGAAACGCCACATAGACATTGGTGGCGTCGAACGCCACCCAGACCTCGGTCTTGTCCGTGGCCGGGGCGCCTGCGGTCGGTTCGGTCTGGATGAAGGCGTCGAAGGGCGCGACGCGGGTGTAGAACTCCTCGTCCAGCTTGCCATCGATACGCATGGGCGTGGTCAGCTTCGAGGCGCGCAGCACCGTCTCCGCACGAGGCGGAGCCGGGGCGGACTGGCGGGCTGGTGATCCGGGTGCCGGAGGAGAAGGGGCGGCGGGGCGCGCCGCCTGTCCGGCTGTTGCGAGGGTGACACCACAGGCGAGGCACGCACAGGCCAAGGCCAACCGTGCCAGCGTACGGCTGTGGTGTCTCACGTGCGGATTGAACTACTCGTCCTCGTGATCCGTGCCGGTGTCCGGGGCCTCAGCGGCCTCGTCTTCCGGAGCACGTC
>JAKFYA010000471.1 GCA_021731095.1 Acidobacteriota bacterium
GGACCGGCCGGGAATCAGTGTGTCATTGGCCAGAGCCGGATAGAACGTGGGGTCGGTCGGCAGTGACGCGGTAGCCACGCGAACATCGAGCACGTGACCAGACACGGGAGCGGCCAATTGTGCGTCCACCGGTGCCGCCAGCGTCAGACCTGCGACCACCAGCACGGCCTGGCCCCACGCGCGTGTCACGTCAGTACCCCTTTGACGCGGCCGTGGGCTGCTGCCCGCGCGATTCCTGCACGATGCGGACGCCAGCGCTGGCGCCGACGCGCGTTGCGCCTGCGGCCACCATCGCCTGGAGCCCTGCCAGATCGCGCACCCCACCGGCCGCTTTCACGCCCATCCCGTCACCAACCGTGCGCCGCATCAGGGCGACGTCGGCCACGGTGGCACCGCCAGGGCCGAACCCCGTGGAGGTCTTGACGAAATCTGCACCGGCGGCCTTCGAGAGCGTGCAGGCCGTCACCTTTTCGTCGTCGGTGAGGTAGGCCGCCTCGATGATGACCTTGCTGATGGCGCCGCCGTCGCGGCACGCGCTGGCTACAGCGTCGATGTCGCGCTCCACCAGGCGCAGGTCGCCGCTCTTGAGCGCGCCCACGTTGATGACCATATCAATCTCGCGTGCGCCGTCGAAGATGGCCCGACGTGTCTCGTACTGCTTCACGTCCGGCGTCGTGGCGCCCAGCGGGAACCCCACCACCGAGGTCACCAGCACGCCCGTACCGCGCAACCGCTCGGCACAGAGCGCCACCCAGGTGGGGTTCACGCACACGGTGGCAAAGTGAAACTCGGCCGCCTCACGACAGATGGTCTCGATCTCGGTCTGGCTGGCATCCGGCTTCAGCAGCGTGTGGTCGATCATCGACGCCACCGTGCCGGCAGGGCCACCGGACGCGTGCATGCCCAGTCGCGTGGCGCCAGCACCGAGAATGCCGCTCAGGCGGTCCGGGCAGCACTCGAACAGCAGCGCATGACAACTGCACCGCGCGGGGATGGCGGTGGCGGCCGCTACCTCTTCGACAATGATCTGGACCAGTCGCTGCAGTTCCGCGGGTTGCATTACTGCCCAGCCTCCAGGTCGCGAATCTTCACCAGACGGCGGAGATAGCGTGCTTCCCGCATCGGCGTCGTGAGGAACACGTCCACCACCTCGCGGGCCTCCTCGTCGGTGAGCAGGGTCGCACCGAGCGCCAGCACATTCGCGCCGTTGTGCTGCCGGGCGTAACGCGCCAGTGTCGGCGTCGTGCACATCGCCGCGCGAATACCACGCAGCTTGTTGGCCGCCATCGCCGAGCCCAGACCCGCTCCATCGATCACGATGCCGGCGTCGGCCTCGCCTCGGGCCACGGCACGGGCCACCAGGGCTGCGATGTCGGGATAGTCGACCGGGTCGGTCGAATCCGTGCCGACATCGTGGACCGCCACTCCCCGTCCCCGCAGCCAGGTGCGGAGCGTCGCCTTCAGGGCCACCCCACCGTGGTCGCTGCCGATCACCAACCGCTTCACCTCGGCTGCAGGT
Source organism: Acidobacteriota bacterium (assembly GCA_021731095.1). GTDB lineage: Bacteria > Acidobacteriota > Vicinamibacteria > Vicinamibacterales > UBA2999 > JAKFYA01. Next base: position 1,520 of record JAKFYA010000471.1, read on the forward strand.
GCCAGTGCCAGCGCCTCGGCATCCGCCAATTCGCTCACCAGTTTCACGCGCCGCGCCTTCAGCGTGTCAGCCGCGAGCGGGGTGACCTGCCCCCCGGGCAACAGCACGACACGGCTGCCCTCGTCAAGGAGACGGGCATCGGCTTCGGTGATGAACTGAAAGCGTTTCATCGGGTCGGGGGCTATGTTACCTTCGGGGCTCAACCCACTCAAGGCATGCAGACTCTTTACACCGCAGACGACCTCCGAACCCGCGTGGCCGAACTGGCAGCCCGCATCCGCGCCGACCACCCGGACGACCTCCACCTGATCTGCGTGCTGAAGGGCGCGTACATCTTCATGGCCGACCTGGTACGGGCCATTCCTGGCGACGTGACGATGGACTTCATCGCCTTGTCCAGCTATGGACGAGGCACGACCTCGTCAGGCGAGGTCCGCCTGCTCAAGGACCTGGACTCCGCCCTCGACGGCAGAAACGTCGTGGTCGTGGAAGACATTGTCGATTCGGGCACGACGATGGTCTACCTGCAGGAGATCCTGAAGGCGCGCAATCCGAAGTCCCTGCGCACCGCCTGTCTCCTCAGCAAACCGTCACGCCGGAAGGTGGATGTCACCGTGGAGTACATCGGCTTCGAGATTGAAGACCGCTTCGTGGTGGGCTACGGCCTGGACCACGCCGAGCGCTACCGTAACCTGCCGTTCATCGGTGTCGTGACCGAATAGCGCTGCGTGTGCACCGTCTAGCGAACGGTATCCGCAAGGACCATTCGCCCGAAGAGGGGCTGCACCGGTCGGGCATTCTCGTGGATGAGCGCCTTGAACGCGGCAATCTGCGCGGCATCCATCTCGATCGGCTCTGACAGCACAATCCAGTTCACACCCTCGCTGCAGGGCGGTGTCGTCAGCGACCCGTCGTACCGGAACGAGGTCCGCTTCGCCGGGAGCAGTGCGTCCACATCCACGGTGATGTGCTCATAGTGCGTCTCCACACCCTTCTCGCGCGGCAGCCTGGCCCAGACCGGGTCGAACGCGGCATTGTGCCGCCCTTCCCGGATCAGCACGCCGACAACCGCCAGGCGTCCATCAGCGGCCCGGTGTACCAGATGCATCTCCATCGGGAAATGCCGGCCGTTGATGGTGTGCTCACTGGGGCCGTGGAAATGGTACTGGACCAGTTCGTAGGCCTTGTCACCCAGTCGAAGCGAGTCGCCGTCGTCAAAGGTGACCTGGATGGTGTGCCCGTTGTTGATGCCATCGGCGACATGCTCGTGGTGCGCGATCCGGAGCGAAGCTGGCGGAACCTTCAGGTCGAAACCTGGCGCCGCGCCGGTCTGGACCGGCGTGGCGATGTCGATCGGCGACTGCATGCGTCCCGTCCCGCAGACGGCGAAGCGTGGGCTGAGCTGTCCCCAGTGCCGCGGGCCCTCGTCCCCCTCGTAGTGCCAGACAGGGTCGGACGGTGCCGGGGCAACCGATGGTTTGCTGACCGCCACGGTCTTCGGCGCTGATGCCACCGCAGCCCGTACCTGCTGGGCGGCGGCATTGGCCTCGGCGATCACCACGCCGGTCTGGAGCGTCAGCACCTTCCGGTTCCGCATCAGCACCCGGCCATCGACGATCGTGGTTGTCACGTCACTTCCGTTCGCGGCGTACACCAGGTGCGACACCGGGTCGTACTGCGGCGTCTGTCGCGCGCCCCCGACACTGACCGCAATCAGATCGGCGCGCTTGCCCACCTCGAGCGACCCGATCCTGTCGGCCTGCCCCAGGGCCCTGGCCCCACCGATCGTCGCCATCTCAAGCGCCTGCATCGCTGGCAGCACCCGCGGGTCCATGGTCTGGAGCTTGTGCAGGAATGCGGCCAGGCGCATGGCGGTGAACATGTCCAGGTCGTTGCTGCTGGCGGCGCCATCCGTCCCCAATCCCAGCGGCACCCCAGCCGCCAGATACGCCGGCACCGGCGCTGTGCCACTGGCCAGCTTCATGTTGCTGGCCGGATTGTGCGCCACGCTGGCGCCAGAGGCCTTGAGGAGCGCAATGTCCTCGGGCGATGCCCAGACGCCGTGCGCGGCCACGACGCCAGGTCCCAGAAAACCCAGACCACCCAGGTAGGCTATCGGGGACGCCGCCCCACGTGCCGTGGCCGTCTCCATCTCGCTCCGGGTTTCCGCCAGGTGAATCAGCGTTGGCACCTCATAGCGGACCGACAGCGCGCGGGCGGCCTGGAGCACCTCTCCCGGGAGGGTATAGATGGCATGCGGCGCCACGGCCGGCGTCACCAGCCGATCGCCCTTCCAGGCACTGATGAAGGTCTCGGCTCTGGCCAGCCCTTCGGCGGGCGTCTTCGCATCGGCCACCGGGAACTGGATGACAGACTGGCCCAGCACACCGCGCAGGCCGGCCTCCCTGGCCACCTTCGCCACCTCGTCCTCGAAGTAGTACATGTCGGTGAAGGTGGTCGTGCCCGACTGAATCATTTCGAGCGCGGCCAACCGGGTGCCGGTTCTCACGAACGCCGGCGACACGGTGCGGGCCTCGGCCGGGAAGATGTATTGCTGCAGCCAGTCCATCAGGGCGAGGTCGTTCCCCAGCCCGCGGAACAGGACCATGGCTGCGTGGGTATGCGTGTTGATGAGACCGGGCAGCACAATGGTGCCCCGGGCATCGACCACGTCACGTCCCCGGAAGCGGGTCGCGATGGCCTCCGGCGTATCCACGGCCACGATGCGTCCGTCGTCAATGGCGACCGCACCGGGGCTCAGGACCCTCCGGGCGCCATCCATGGTGACCACGGTGCCGCCGTCCACCACCAGCGAAACCGCCTGTCGGGAGCCGTCGGACGAACAGGCCGCCGCAAGGGTGACCAGCAGGAGGGTGCAGACCGCAGCAATCGGGCGCATCAGCCGATTGTAGCTGCTAGTATTCGGCCATGCCCGTTCATGTGCTCGACCATCCGCTGATGCACGATGCCCTGGTCACCTTGCGCGACCTGACCACCCCGCCCAGCGAATTCCGGCGTTCCGCCCACCGGATCAGCCTGATGCTGGCCGCCGAGGCGTTGCGGGATGTCCGCAGTACCCCGGTGACCGTCCAGACGGTCCTGGCGCCGGCCCCTGGACGCAAGATCGCCTCGGACATCGTGGTGGTGCCCATTCTCAGGGCTGGCCTGTCGATGCTGGACTCCGTGCTGGAACTGGTGCCCACGGCGCGTGTCGGCGTCATCGGCCTCCAGCGCAATGAACAGACGGCGGAGGCATCGGAGTACTACTGCAAGCTGCCGCCACACATGGAAGACAGCGAGGTGCTGCTGGTGGACCCGATGCTGGCCACAGGCGGCAGCGCCGTCGCGGCCATCGAGCTGATCAAGGCCACAGGCGCCAGACGCATCCGCATGATCTGCATCGTGTCCGCGCCACCCGGCGTGGAGGTCCTCCAGCAGGCGCACCCGGATGTCGACCTCTATACGCCCGTCATCGACCGGGAGCTGAATGCCCAGAAGTACATCGTGCCGGGCCTGGGCGACTTCGGGGATCGGCTGTACGGGACGGTCTGAGCGGCACGCACGCGCAGCTGCCAGGCGAGGTGCCTGCGTCGCCAGCGGTGTGTCTGCCGTCCGAAGCCCGCACACAACAGCTGTGCGGGGCGGGCGATGGTGATGCTGTGGGGGGATGATGGTTGGTGGGCGCTAGTGGATTCGAACCACTGACCCCCGCCGTGTGAAGGCGGTGCTCTACCGCTGAGCCAAGCGCCCAACCGATTGAAACGGTAGTGTAGCACGCTCCGGCACTGCCGGAGCGCCGCTATCCGACAAAGAGTCCGTCGTCGTCGTCGCCGGTATCCGGGACGGCTGGCTCGTCGCGGCGAGGCGCGCCGCCACTGGCACCGGACGACCGCCTGAAGCCTGCGAAGGTCGCACCCAGGCCGCCGATGAGCGACAGCAGATCGCGCAGTGGCGCCACCACCGAGGCCTCAAAGGCGGCAATGCCGTCCTCCACCTTGGTCATCACGTCCGACACCATCCGTTCGACCCGCTCGACCTGCCCCAGCACAATGCCCGTGGCCTTGGACGCATCCGCAGCCACGCTCCGCAGGTCGGCCATCAGCGGCCGCACCTCGGCGCTGACCTGCTCGACCAGCGTGTCGAGGCGCTGAACCAGCTTCATCACTTTCAGAAGCGCCGCCACCTGCATCACGGTCATGACCGTGACGCCAACCGCGATGATGCCGAGGAAGATGTCCTGCATGCGGTCCCCTAGAACAGGCTGACTTTGACGTTCAGATACTTCTTTGGATCCTTCCGGATGTCGCCGACGAGACCCTTCATCTCGGCCACCGCTC